>JAFULX010000152.1 GCA_017483065.1 Clostridia bacterium
ATCGTGCTTTATTACGGGTATTTCCTCACGCTCGGAGCGAGGTGTAAGGTCTATCACCACCTCATTCAGCTTTGGGGATGTATCTTCCTGTTCGGGCACAGTTTCGGCTGTATGCTCCTTTTCAATCACACGGGGCTTTACCTTCAGCGTGTATATCACATTTTCGGGAGTGTGTTCGCTGTCCTTGTTATAAGCGGTACAATAGCCGTTTTCAAAAGACCAATCGGCAGATTTACCCCAAGCAAGATATGAGCCTCGCCCGTTATTTGCAAGTGTAACTCTGTCATCGGGAGCATCGGGACGAATACTGTAAATACCCGTTGTATCTGCATAATTTACTTTTCGTAACTGATTTACAACCTCAGGACGAAAAGCAGAGGTTATTTCAAACTCCGCACCCACAGTAAGCAAGCGTTTAAGCTGTGCCAAGTTCTTTATATCCGTTGTCTGCTCGGCTGTTTCGCTTTCTGCGGAAACGGTATCAATACGCTGTTCAGGACCGTTATCCGTCAAGCCGTATTCATCAAGCACTTTCATACCGCTTTGATACTGATAACTGTCCGTATCATAGTTTGCAACCTCATATCGTGCGTTTCTGATACGGTTATCAATATCCCTCTGCGTTATGTAGGTCTGATTATCTATAAGCGTAGCAAGGCGGCTTGCGACTTTCTGCCAGCTCCAAGTGACAGAGGTTTTTTCGCCGTTATCGAGTTTGAAATCGAGCTTTATACCTTTACCGTCATACCAAGTGCCGTCTATCTTTCCATCTCCGCTATGACCGCCTATGCCAAATTCTTTGGAAACGAATTTAGCAAATTCGATTGTAGTGGGGTTGTTCTCACGATAGAATTTCTCTATGCGGAATTTTCCGTCTTGAAAACCCGTGCCGTGCTGTATAAGCTCGTGCTTTAATGCCTCCTCAATATCCACGCCGCCGATATACTTTCTTTCGGGGACATCTTCCATAGGCTCACCGAACAGATTAAGCTGAACAGGCTCGGAACGATAATCATAGAGCATTTCATCGGGTATTTCCTCAAAATCCTCTGTTTCCTCAATTTCTTCGTCTGTTTCGGGGATAACCTCGTCAGGCTCGGCAGAAATATCGGAGCGTTCATTGTCGGTAGTCTGAAATGCAACAGCAACAGGCGTTTCCTCGTCCTTGAAAATAACGCTATGCTCATATTTCTTGACTAACTCGTCGCTTGACATTGTTTTGCTATCGCTTGTAATATGACCGTACTGCTGTGGTGTAGCCTCGTTTAAGATACGCTCGTATCTTGTGGCAAGAGGCAGCTTGTTCCATTCCTCCGTAAATTCCTGTTTACGCTGTACGGCTTGTGCCTCAATCAGCTTTTTATCATTCTCGCTTACATCATTTACCCAATATGAAACATTACCCTCGTTGGAAATGTGAGCAACCGTAACAAAATCGTGAGTATCTTTGTCCTGTCTTGAAACATCATAACAGGTTATGCCGTTTCCGAGCAATCCGAAATGGATAGTGCTTTCAGAGGGCTTTTCAGCAGCCTTTGACTTTTCCTCCTGTTCTCTGTACTGTCGGTCAAGTTCTTCGTGGCGGTCAAACTCCTTTCGTGCGGCGGTTATAAGTGCCTCGCCCAGCGTTTCCCAAGAGTGAGTTATTTCAAAGCCGCCTTTGGTGCGGAAGGTAATGCCGTTTTCGCTTTTCGTTGAAGATACATCAACACCGCTGATACCGTCGGAATAATGCTCGTAAAAGCTGATGTGGCTTATATTGCCGTACATACCCTTTGCAAGCTCCGCACGGACATCTTCGCCGTTGTGATACCTTGTTGTAATATCCTCAAACTTATCGGCTGTCATTCCCGCACCGATTAACCAACTACTGCCCGTGCCTTTATATTTCGGTGCTTGCTCATAGCGGAACAGCTTATCTCCAAGCGTGTCCATTTCGTCACTTGCAAGCTGATTATCAGCAAGCAGAGGTAAATTATCGGTCAGCACTCTGCGTACCTTTCTTTCCTCAAGGGAAAGCGTGAAGTCGGGAATTTCCTTAAAACCGAAATTGTCAATGTAGTGTGCTGTTGTTCTACCGTTCTCCTTAACGCAGATAATATCACTTACGGAAAGGGAGTGTCCGCTGAAATCGTCGGGGTGACTTATATTAAACCTTACATATAAATCCTCAAGCGTTTCGCCCTCAAGCATTCTGCCACGATATACTCTGTCATAATTCTCCCTGTCAACATACATACCGTCTGCCGTAATGCTGTCAAACGGTCTGAAACGGTAATCACGCAGTTCCTCGCCGCCCTTTAACTGAAAAATCGCAAAGCGAGGCTCTACAAGTGCAGAGAGCTTTGCGGATATATCCTCACCACGAGAAGAAAAACTCTCATTATCCTCAAGGAATTCTCTTGCAATCTCCTTGAAATTCGGCTCAGACACATCAACAAGTTCGGTTTTTGATACCTGTTCAAGATAATCAACAGGCTCGTTTCTTATGATACTCTCAAAGAGTTGGTCATAAGTGAATGTGTGGTAAACAAGCTGTCCGCCTGCTGAACTGTCAGGGTTGAAATACGCCCATATAACGCTCTGATTCTCCTCATTGACATAGAATTTGTCTATATCTTTGAGTGCGGCAAGCGGTACGCTCTCCCGTAATTCGCTCACTCTTTCGTCAACGGTATCGGAAATCATATATAACAGGTCGCTTTCATAAATGCTTTGAGGCGGTATTTTTTCTTCATAGCAATATGCAAACACCTTTTCGTATGCCCGTTCCGCAAGGTCTGAACTCTCGTTCATTTCTGATAGAATGTAGGGAAAAAGCGTTGATGTATCGCTTGCGGAACGAAGAAACTCTCTTGTCTTTTCCTCAACAAAGCGAAAATCTTCCATTTGACTTGCGGAACGCTCACGCTTTGGAGTTTCTGCAGCCTTGACTTCCGTCTGTGTTTCGGTTGACTTTTCCTCGGCTTTGCCGTTTATAACAAGCGGCTGTTCTCCGAGTTCTCTTACAAGACTATCTCTCCAATGCCCGATATATGCGATACTGCTACGGATAGCGGAGGTGTCGAGGTTATCGGCGTTCATAAGAAATTCGCCGTCTATCGTGGTAATCTTGAATGTTTCGCCGTCAAGTAGAAATTCATCTCCGAGTTTAAGCTGTTTGGCAAGCTCCGCATTTCTTTCCGCTACGGAATTATCGGGAACAATGGCGGTCTGTTCGCCATACCCTCTAATTTTATAGCCATTCTGCTTTATAAGCTGTTCCATTTCTTCAGCGGTATCCTTATCAAAGAGCCACGCATCCGCCAAGACCTCACCGTTATAGTGATAATCTCCACGAAGAATAAACTTGCCTAAATCCTCGTCAAATACGGCTTTTCTGTTGGTTGTTACAGTACGATTTGCGTTTGCAATCATCTGTTCAGGCTCGTCCTCAAAATAGATTTCTCTATGCTGTTTGAGAGCCGTAAGCAAATCGGAAATATCGTCAGAAACAGAAACAGCGGAGGCTTTTTCTTCCTCCGCTGTCTGCTCGTTATTTTCGGTGCTATATGTAGCCTTGTGTTCGCTTTTAGGGGCGGCGTCCGTGCCGCCCTCTTGGCGAACACTATGCGACATCGTGTCGCCCCTTTTTTCACTTATTCCCGATATTGATGTGCTATGTCCTCCACTATCGCCCTGTCGATTATCATTCCGAGAGTGTTCTCCCACGCCCGTATTTCCACGAATGTTTTCGGACGGGGATTTTTCTGTGCGTACTGTTTCCTCAGGAGCGTCCGATATTCCATAGCCTCCCTGTCTATCTGTCGGGGTATCAGCTCCCATTTCAGCCGACCTTTCAGGGACGGAATTACTTCGGGGTGATTTTCCGTCATAAACCTCTGCCATTCCGTACCCCAACGTCCTATCGGCTCGCTCATCAACTCCTGCTCTTCCTCCGTCAGACCGAGTTCCATCTGTTCGAGGTACACGAATGTTTCCTTGTCCAGCTTGTATAGTCTGCCGTTCTCCTCCTTGATTTCGGGATAGAACATCTTGTCCTCCTCGCACCAAATTTGCTTGATTTCTGCCATAGTTATTCCTCCTCTGCAATTCTATTTCGTGAATGGATTTCTCCATTGATAACAGTACTGATTTGCCCGAAAGCTGAACAAACTCACAGAGTTTTTCTTTTTCAGCTTTGCTATGCAGCATATCGAGTGCTGATAAATCCAAGTTTCCGTTATACTTGAAAGAGCCGCCCATTTCACACCGAGCCGCTATGAAATATTGCGTCATAGAAATATATGATTTTTCAAACGCCGCACGGTTATCGTCAGATATATTCAGCGACCTCACAACGCTGTCGATGTTTCCACGAGCCTTTTCAGAGCCAAGATAGTTCACGCAACCCGAAAACGAGCTGAAATGCTTGCCCTCTTTCTCAAAAGTTTCGTTTATAATCGCATTCGCCGTTTCCTTATCGAGTGTCCACTGATAAGGCACAGTAGAGCCTGTTGTCTGCAATACATCAAAGTAATGTTTCAGATTGCCGTTATCGAGTACGGCGATTGAGTTTGTGCCTCGCTTTACACGGCGGCTGAATTTCTTCCAAGTGTCATAATCCGCAACCATTGTAGCTTTCGGATTAGTGCCATAAATTATCATACTTTGTTCCGAGGATACCTTGAAAAACCTGCCTGCGAATTTAAGATACTGCTCAAACGCTGTCTTATCGCTGAAAAGCCTTTCGGTAGTCTGCTCGTAACTCTCACGCACCCTATCAATTCGTGCCATTCGGATTTTCCTCCTAACTGTATTTTATCACATTAAAGCGTAAAAGTCAAGCGTTTTTTGCTGATTTATAAAAAATATCCCCCGACCATATAAAATCGGGGGATATAATACTAATGATTAGTGAAAACTATGCTTTGGCGGCTTGTTTTCAACCTTCGGCTGTTTGGGGTTAAGAGCCTCCTGTAAAGCCTTGTTAATGCTGTCAAGGCGAGGCTTATCGACAGCGTTTACCGAAATAGTTGTACCGCTGTTTGAGCCGATACGGGCTTGATATGTAACACCAGCCTTATCAAGTTCCGCCATAAGTTTTTCCGCATACTTATTATTCTGTCGGGGGAGCGAGGCTATCTGCGACTTGTCACCGAGTTCGGCAAACTTTACACCTCGGTATTCTACCTGTTCAAGAGCCTTGAATTTGCTTATAACAGCCTCGTTGAGCTTTTGGTGCATAGCCGTTGTAATCGGGTTTGCAATATCCACATATCGTCCGTTCTGATTTTGGTATGACGGCATAGCCGTAAATTCAGGCTTATCCGCTGTCTTTACAACCTTGACATCCTTGATAACAAAGCAATCGTCAATCTTGACCTGTCCCGCCGCAGCTACGCTTTTACCGCCGTTCACAGCGTGGAGCGTTACATCAATCTGCGATGTGGCAGCCTTTGTCTTGTCGGTTGCAAGTTCATTCTTCAGAGTTTTCTCACCCGATGAAATGAGCTTGCTGTAATCGGTCAGGACCGCCGTACTTATCTGTTCGTATGCCTTATCGGTAATCGGATGAGCGACATCTACAAATTCGCCGCCGACCTTTATGCTCGGCATAGCGACAAACAAACCCTTTTCACCCTCCATAACCTTAACTCCGTTTACGGCAATTTCACCGTTGATAACGACATTCGCAAGAGCCTTGACATTGCCACCGTTTTCAAGCTGTGTCATACTTGACACCTCAAATGTTGTATTCTGTTCAGCCATCTAAATATTCCTCCGTTCCAAATTAGCTAAATTTTATCTGCATTGCCTTGTTATCAGAAAGGATAATCGTCGGCAACAGGCGGCTCGTTGAAAGTCTGCTGTCCGTTGTTGTACGAACTGTTTCCGTAACCGTTCTGCCTGTTGCTGTATGAACGGCGAGAGCCACCGCCATTATATCCGCTGTTTCTGCTGTAACCGCCGTTGGCATTGTTGTTTTCCTTTTTAGCCTCTCCCGTAAAGCAAGCTCGGTCAACAACAATCTCATACCAAGTCGCAGGGTTGCCGTTTCTGTCCTCATACTGCTGTGTCTGCATTTCTCCGTCAAGCATTATCATACTGCCTTTGGAGAAATACTTGCAGATAAACTCCGCATTGTTTCTCCAAGCAGTTACATTAAAGAAATCGACCTGTTCATTGTCCTTGTTGTGAAAGCGACGGTTTACAGCAACACGAAACCTCGCATACGGAATACCGTTCTGCGAGGTCTTGAGTTCGGGTATGGTTGCAATTCTGCCCATTACGGTAATCTTGTTATACATAAGTACACTCCTTTCTCTTAAACCGAGGGCATACCGCAAGTTTCCTCGACATCGGGAATGTCAAGGTCTGCGTAATCATCATCGGGGATATACAAATCCTCGATATATTCCTCGTCACATACGAAATTGCTGATAGACTGCAACTTAACACGCAGACGGAAGTTGTCAATCTCCAAATTCCTTGCGTGTGCCATAGCCTCGTCACGCTCACGCTCTGCCTCACGGAGCTTTTCAACGAGCCAATCAATGTTATTTCTTCTGTCTTCTGTTGTCATAATAGTGTACCTCCATTAAAATGTTATTTTTGACGGATAAGGATAACCGCCGTTAATATTTTCAGAACGCTCCCAATTATCAAAGCCGCTACCATCGGCATTCAATACTGAAAGCACTCCGTCAACCTTTAATCCGCTATCCGCAGGAACGGACAGCACCATTCTTTTGCTGATAGAGCGTACCTTTTCGCCGCCTACAACAGCATAATCGTTTGTATTATCAACAAGGCAATAGACAATTCTATGTGCCTTGTATTTTCCGTCAGCACCCGCAATACCGCCGTTATTTTCGCCATTAAGATAGATATTAGCTACATAACAGCTCTTGATATATGCGGAATTTGTATCTGCGGTTGCCGTTCCTACGATACCGCCGCTGTTGGTTGCTTTTGAGGTGAATGTGCGTACTCCGCAGCCTATAATCGTACCGCCCGACAAATAAGACTTATCACCGTTGTCATAAATCGTTGTACCGTAAGCTGTACCAGCTATGCCGCCTGCGGAGGCTATATCACCGCTTACGGTTATACCATTTGCAAGACAGCCGCTTACCTTGCAAGCATTTCCGACAATGCCGCCGACATTCTCGCCGCCGCTTATCGAGATTTCACTTGCGTGGCAATAAGAGATAACGCCGCCATAGCCGACTAAACCGCCGACATTCTCTGCGTTTTCGCTCTCAATCTTGCTGTTCTTGACGGTACAATTAAGGATTTTACTGTTGCCAATTCCGAACTGCTCTTTGTTGTCTGCCGAACTGAACGAATAGGATATAACCCTGTTTGCAAGCACACCCACATTCTCATATTCGCCCGACTTTATCCTTGCTCCGTCAATGACAACATTCTTGATAGTTGCACCCGATATATCCCCGAACAGACCGCCGTTGCCGTAAAGGTTTTTGACGGAATATCCCTGTCCGTCATACACAAAGAAATCGTAGGACTTGTTTTCATAGCCTCGCCCGATTTTCTTAACATCTATCGGAACACGCTCTGTATCCGAGGGGAACTTTATATCCGCCGTCTGCACAAAATATCCGTTTGCCTTTTCTTCAGAAAGACGAATAAGCTGGTCATAGTAACTTATAATATACGGATTTTCCTTTGTACCGTTACCGCCGCCGTATTCATTCAGCACTCTGTATAGCGTGGTGTCCTTTGTGAACTCACATTCCGTACCGCCGAAATACTTGATTGTGCCAAATTCGCCCGTCTGTTTCTTGTCGGAATAGCCGTAGGTACAGCCAAAAACGCTGTTATAAATATCGTTTTTATCATCGACAACAGGGAGCTTGAGCGTGGCAGCACCCGTCATATCACAAGGAACTGTATATGTTTCCGCTTTCTTGTTCAGATAACTGCGGTCAATGGTAATTGTTAAGTATTCCGCTGTCTGCCACTTTGCGTAAACATCGCAATCCTCGCTTATATACAGACTTTCAAGCCTTTCGGGTGAGTTCTCCAAGTACCAGCCCTCAACTGCACAGCCTTCCTTGAAAACTCCGAAACTGTCAAGCATATCAACAGTAGAGCCGATTTCTCTTTCTATAATCTGCACATTATCGTCAAAATGGAGCGTTATTTTCGCTGTCGGCTTATTTTCGCTCCACACAGCATATAGCGTTATATCTTCGGAGGGCATAGTCAAGGATTTAAGTGCCGATTTAGCACCGTCAGACTTTGCCCAACCCGATAAATACAAACCGTCCTTATATACGGAAATATCCGTAGGCAAAGGAATATCCTCACCGTACTTTACCGCCGCAGTTGAAAGCTGTCCCGTACCGCCGTTGGAATTATAGGTGACATAGAATGTATCAGGCTCCCATACGGCGAACAATGTTACATCGTCATACGGCATTTTGTAATGATAAAGCGGATATGCGATTTCGGTATTGTCAGAAAAGCCTACAAGTTTATATCCCTTTTTTGACACACTTTTTGCCGCCTCCTCGGCAGAGGGGAGAACAACATATTGTCCTGCCTGTTCGCTTATGCTTTCAAGCGTACCCGTGCCACCGTTCAGGTTAAAGGATATTGTATATATTCCGCTTGTGCCGCTTGATGTGCCGCCACTGTATCCACTGTCGGTATATCCGTCCTCGTTCGCCTCATCGGTAGGCTCTGTTGTGGTATCCGTAGGCTCATCCATATATTCCGTGCTTTCGGTAATGCTTGTGACAGGCGGCTCGGTTGTGCTTTCTGTTGTGGTGCTTTCAGCCGTTTCGCTTGTTTCGGGCGTTTCGGTGCTTTCGGTTGTGCTTTCAACGGTTTCCGTGCTTTCGGTAGTTTCGGGTACACCACCCTTATTGCTGTCCGATAATGACGAGAAAACAAGTAAGGCAATCAGGACCACCGCCGCACCTACGATTATAAGAATTGTCTTGAAATCCTTTTTGCCGCCGTCCTTCTTCGGTGAAAAGCCTGTTGAGATTGAGAAAGAGTTGCTGTCAAGTTCCTCAACCTTTCCCTCTGCTTTGAGCTGTTCAAACTGCGGCTCGGTGAGGCTGTCGAAAACCTCGTCAGTTTTGTACTGCGTGTATTTTCCGTCAACCATACAGGTCTGCGTTTCCTTGATGAACTGCTTGAAATCCGCTGTCTGCGTGAGCATTTTATCCTCAAAGGGAATGCCTTGCTCGTCCGTATGCTGTTCGGGAACTACAAACAGCGTTTTTGCAGCATCATCGAAACTTGAAATTTCAATCTTGAAAAAATACATTATCTTCCACCTTTCTTTTTCAAAAAAGTATTGACAAAATAAGATATTTGATGTACAATATTAGTACAAGGTAAATATATTGTAATAAAGGAGTTGATTTTATGGCAACAACAAGTGTTACTATGCGTGTGGACTGCGATGATAAGGCAAGAGCTGAACAGATTTTCAATGCACTCGGACTTAATATGTCAACAGCGTTTAATATGTTTATTAAACAGACTATTCGCTGTGACGGTATTCCTTTTGATGTTACCTTAAAGGACAAATCCGATGATTACTTTTACGCTCCTGCAAATATGGCTCATCTTAACCGTTCTATCGCACAGCTTAATTCGGGCAAGGTATCCCAGCACGAGCTTATCGAGGTAGAAGACGATGCTTAAAGTATGGACAGACGAGGCGTGGGACGATTATCTTTACTGGCAGGGTGAAGATAGAAAAACACTTAAACGAATTAACCAGCTTATTAAAGATATAGAACGAAACCCCTTTGACGGTATAGGAAAAGCCGAGCCGTTAAAGCACAATCTTCGTGGTTTCTGGAGCCGCCGTATCGACGATACAAACAGGCTCGTGTATAAGGTTGAGGAAGATAAACTTTACCTCATTTCCTGCCGCTACCATTATGAATAAACCAAAAGCTCCGTTTATTAAAGCGGAGCTTACTTTTTAGGCTTTTTATCAAACTCCATACCAAAGCCGACCTTTGTCAGACCGTTTTTGTCAATGCGGTCTTTGAAATAAATCGTTGCCTCATAGGTCTTGCCCGTGCGTTCAGACTTTAATCCGCTTATCTTTGCTTTTCCACGGAGCAGGAGCAGTTTCAGAATATCCTCGGAGAGCGTTTTACCCTTTGAGGTGAAGAAGTAATCGTCCTCGTAAACACGAAAAAAGCAGCTTTTCGGTGAGTTCTCACAGTAAAATACCGCCTTGTTGTCCTTGACGAACTTATAGATATTGCCGCCGCATTTCGGACACTTGCCTATAACCTCACGAGGCGGTGCGAGCGAAATATGCTCCTTGCCGTTCTCGGTAGTTATAATCGACCTTATCTTACCGATAATTCCCGAAACAACATCATCTGCGGTAACTGTCCCGTTTTCGATTGCGTTTAACTGCAATTCCATAGCGGCGGTCAGCTCCACGGACTTAACCTCGTCAGGCAAAAGTGATATAACCTTTCTGCCCTTATCGGTTGATACAAGCTGTTTCCCTTTACGCTCGACATATCCGACCTTGATAATTCTTTCGATAATCGCCGCCCTTGTCGCAGGAGTTCCCAAGCCTCGCTCGGAAACATATTCAGATAATTCTTTGTCCTCAATTCTTCTGTCGATGTTCTCCATAGCTTTAAGCAGCGTACTTTCGCTGAAACGCTTTGGCGGCTGTGTTTCACATTCGGATATTTCAATATCCTTTACATCGAATATCTCACCCTCGGAG
>JAFULX010000153.1 GCA_017483065.1 Clostridia bacterium
ACCAAGAACGGCGGCATTGGCGTGGAGCTGATGCCGCTTTTACATAGCCGCAGAGGTGGAAAAATTCACAATAAAGTATTATAATAAAAACAATAGCTTATCTAAATGAGGTAATTGATATGATGTTGATGAAATATTTTAAGATATATGATGATGAATTATGCCCATGCGGTAGTGGAAAAACTTATCTTGAGTGTTGTAAAAATCGTAAAGATAGACCTGTAAAGAAAAGTAAGAAGCCTCTTAATATACAAATCATGGAACAGTTCAGAAAAAATCAGATAAAGTGCTGCTTATATCCTGATAGTACCAGATGTGTTAAGCATATCAAAGAGGCTCACGCATTACAGAACAATAAAATAATATCTCAATTATCGGAAGATGGGCATGTGTATATTTTGAACCCTAACAAGCCACCACAAGTTATTCCCATTGAAAATGAAGAACCAGAAGTATTAACAATGATTGACCGAGTTGGGGTCAATCATGCGACAACTGCGACCTGCTTTTGCGATATTCACGATGATGAAGTATTTGCTCCTATAGAAAAAGGAGCACCTGCTTTCGATAAAGATAGTGATGAACATAAGTATATATACGCATATAAAGCTTTTATATTTGAGTATTATAAGAAACTTGTGGAACAGAAAGTCTTAAGAGAAAACATTACAAATACGCCGTCTTTGCTAAAAACACCACAGTATATACAGTACTATAGAGCTATATCAATGACTCAGGAAGAAATGAATGAGGTTAAGAGTTTTTTCGATAAAGGTATTGTGAGTAAGGATTATACTGGTTTAGAAACTTGTGTAATTGAGATTCCAGAAAGCATAAAATTTGCGACCTATGCTTGTATTGCTGTTGACTTTGACTTGAAAGGCAAGAAAATACGACATACGAAAAGAGGTTTTATTAGTAGGCTTTTCATTACTATTTTTCCAGAGGAAACAAAATCTTATATTATTTTGAGTTGTTTGAGTGAAGATATTAAGATTTATAAAAAATTTTTTCAGCAACTCCAGACAACTAATTTAGACAAGGTAAAGTACTATTTTGATTTGATACTTCCATTATATACTGAAAATAATGTTTTAAGTCCTCGTTTATGGGAAAAGTGGGGCGAAGAACAACAGATAGGATATACTTTTTTTGCAAATAGAAAAGGAAAGCAGTTTTTGCTTTATAAGCAAATACTAAAGTTTGGAATGTATAATTTAAGGAAAAAAGAAAGTGGGTTTGAGACAGGCAATAGGGGAAAATTAGATTTATTTGAATAAAACTTTTACATAGCCGAGAGGTTTTCATTTAACGAAAACCCCTCGGCTTTTTCTATTTCTGGAGGTGATTTTATCCATTGAGAACTAACCGACCCTATGTGCAGATTGACCCAGATATGCTTGAACGGGTACGCCAGATTGACCTGTTATCCTATCTGCGTGAGTTTGAGCCGAGCAATCTCGTTAAGGTCAAAGGCACAAGCAATGTGTACTGTACCGCAGAACGCGACAGCTTAAAGATTTCCAACGGCAAATGGTATTGGTGGTCGAGAGGTTTCGGCGGCTATTCTGCCCTTGATTATCTCATCAAGGTCAAGGAATATGACTTTGTGGAAGCCGTGGAAATTCTCACGGGACAGACAATGGTGGACTGGAAGCCACCCCCTGCTCCCAAGAAAGATGAACCGAAAGTCCTGCTCCTGCCGCCAAAGAATAAGGACTGTAACCGAGTGATACAGTATCTTTTCGGGCGTGGTATTGACTATCAGCTCATACAGGAGTGTATCGCAGACGGCACGCTTTATGAGAGTGCCGATTACCACAATGCTGTTTTTATCGGCAAAGATGAAGGCGGAACACCGAAATATGCCGCCCTGCGAAGCACTCTCGGCAGCACTTTCAAGCAGGACGCATCGGGCAGCGACAAGCGGTATTCGTTTCGACTTCTGGCAAAGAAGCCTGCAGATACCGTGCATTTATTTGAAGCTGCTATTGATTTACTGTCCTATGCCACTTATCTGAAATGCGAGGGCAAGGACTACAAATCGGAAAGTCTGCTTTCTCTTTCGGGCGTGTATCAGCCAAAGAAAGAGATGAAGGACAGCAAAATCCCCATAGCTCTCACAACTTTTTTGAGTACCAATCCACAAATTAAAACCATCGTTCTGCATCTGGATAATGACAAGATAGGCAGGCTTTGTACAGCTACTTTGAAGGAACTGTTGCAGAAAGACTACAAAATCGTTGATGATCCTCCGCCTGCCGGCAAGGACTTCAACGATTTTTTGTTGTCCTATCTGAAAATTGCAAGACCAAAGCCTAAACGTGAAAGGAGTGATGTCCGTTGATTGTGTAGCAGTTTTTGCCCAGAACGACACTGAAACCAAATCAAAATTTAATGCTGAAAGCGAGGAATGAACCATTGAAAAAGTATGATGTAACTCTTACTGCCCATTACCAAAAGACCGTTTCCGTCTATGCGGAAAGTCCCGAACAGGCAAAGGAAAAGACAAAAATTATCCTGTTTGATACTGACCTTGTCAACTTTACCGATGATGATTTTGTCTGCGGCGAAGCCGATATTACCGAGCAGAGCGAGGATGGTCTTGACAGTGCGGGCGAGAACACACCACAGGAAAATGAGGATTGTTCGGACTGTCCGTACTTCTGTCCCGTGTGCGGTGAGTGTATGTATGAGGACGACTGTGAAGAATGAGACGTCTTACCAAGCACTGAATTTGGTTAGCCAAATTCGCTTGTTAGGGGTCAGCCCCTAATACCCCGTGAGAACAGAAAGGAGTTCAAGAATGAGTGAGTTCTTATTTTTCATTATCGGCACAATGCTCGGCGGTCTGTTCGGCGTTGCGTGTATGTGCTGCTTGCAGATAAACAGACTTTCCGAGAGAAAGGAAGTGGACAATGCGAAAAAGAAATGTGCAGATACTTTTCCGTCTGACTGAGGAGGAAGCCGAACACCTTAATGAGATTGTGCGGAAATCGGGTCGCTCAAAAGAAGCCTTTTTAAGAGAAATGGTAAGGGGCTATCAGCTCTGCGAGAAGCCCGACCCAGAGTTCTATAAAATGATGCGTGAGCTGTCCGCCATTGGCAACCGTATCAATCAGCTTGCGGTTAAGGCAAACGCCCTCGGTTTTGTGGATACCCCGATGCTCCGTGAGGAAGCAAGGAAATGGCACGAGTTTCAGATTGACATTCGCAAAAGGTATCTGCTTCCACGCAGGTCATCGTAATGGCGGTCTGCGAGATATGGGATGTGCGTGGCAGGCTCGACCACCCAATCGACTATGCCGAAAATCCCGAAAAGACCGCCAACCCCAAATACACCGAAGCCGACCTGCAGGCGATGGTCGATGTAATGGAGTACGCTACTAATAA
Organism: Clostridia bacterium; assembly: GCA_017483065.1. Classification (GTDB taxonomy): domain Bacteria; phylum Bacillota; class Clostridia; order UBA1381; family UBA1381; genus HGM11525. The sequence goes on from JAFULX010000153.1 coordinate 3,394, forward strand.
GGATAAGACCGAGCAGCGTTTTTTTGTCACAGGCGTAAACTGTGACCCGACCACCGCCAGAGATGAAATGATGATTGCCAAAGTCCAATGGAACGATACGAGTGAGATTGTCTGTTACCACGGCTTTCAGAGCTTCAAGCACGGTGAGGTTACGCCAGAGCAGGCTCACGAGGTCGGCGTTAAACTTGCCGAGCGAATGTGGGGCGACAGATTTCAAGTCATCGTTGCCACCCACCTGAATACCGACTGCTTGCATAATCACTTTGTCGTGAACTCTGTTTCTTTTGCGGACGGTATGCACTACCACGACAACAAAGCAAATCTGCGGCTGCTCCGTCAGCGTTCCGATGAGCTTTGCCGTGAGTATGCCCTGTCTGTCATCGAACACCCAAGCGGCAAGAAAAAGCCCTACGCCCTTTACCAAGCCGAAAAGCAGGGGCGACCCACGAGGGATAATGTTGCCAGACAAGCGGTGGATGAAGCTATCAGCAAATCATTCACGCTGAAAGACTTTGACCGTCAGTTGACAGAAATGGGTTACCGCATAAACTTTGACCCCAACCGCAAGTATTGGACGATTATAGGCAAGGGCTGGCAAAGACCCAAGCGGCTTTATAAGCTCGGAGAGGAATACACCAATGACAGGATTATGGAGCGTATCAGCGAAAATTCCTATGCGGTCAAATTCCAGAGCTTCTCAGAGTCACAGCCACAGGTCAAGGTCTATCGGGTCAAAGGCTCATTGAAGAATGCCAAGAAAATCGGCGGCTTGCGTGGGCTGTATCTCCATTACTGCTACAAGCTCGGTATCCTGCCCAAAGGCAGAAAACAAAATTATGCACGGCTTCATTATCTGTTAAAGGACGACCTTATGAAAATGGAAGCCATAACAAAGGAAACAAGGCTGCTTTGCCGTAACCACATTGATACGGCACAGCAGCTCTTGTCATATAAAGGCTCATTGGAAACGGAAATGTCTGCCCTGCTTGAAAAGCGTAAGGAGCTTTATTACAAATCCCGTACCGCAAAGGACGAGGATACCAAAGCCGAGGTCAAGATAGAGCTATCCGATATTTCCAAACGCCTTAGTACCATACGAAAGGAGG
>JAFULX010000154.1 GCA_017483065.1 Clostridia bacterium
CAGCAAGACTTACAGCAATTGCAGTATTTGCAAGGTTTAGCTCCTCGCTCAAGGTTGAGCCGTCATACATTACCGACGTAAAACCAAACTCAAGACCTCTTTTTAAATAATCAAGGTCTGTGCCGTGGTCGAGATGTACGCATACAGGAACTTTTGCACGGTCTGCCATAAAGAGCATTATCGGTGCAATTTCGTCCATTTTGCAAAGTCCCATTTCCTCGTGTACCTGTGCGTGCATTATAATTACGGGCTGATTAAGCTCCTCTGTTGCTGCAATTACAGCCTTAAGACTTGCAAGGTTTGGTGTGTTATACGAGCCTATTGCACATTTTTGAGCTTCAGCTATTTTCAAAATTTCTTCTAAGTTTACAAGCATTTTCTTTATCCTTTCTTTATTTGATAAGCGGTCTTACGGCATCATACAGCTTTTCATAACGTTCGAAGTACGACTTGTATTCCTCTGCATTTTCTGACGGAAGATACGTCTTTTTTTCTTTGATAAAGTAATTTGCCGCATCACGGAGGTCTTTATACACTCCGATTGCAACACCCGTCAGCATACAGGTACCGCACGCACCAACCTCTTTGGCTTCAAGGACTGTAACAGGACGGTTAAGAATATCCGCCTTAATTTGCAGCCATTTCGGTGATGATGCACCGCCGCCTGTTGCAGTTATTCTGTCAAGCTCGATACCGAAAGATGAAAGATGCTTTATGTTCAGAAGTATCTCGTAGGTTACACCCTCCATCAACGCCTTATAGATGTCACGATTGGTATGCTCAAGTGACAGCCCCGCAATTACCGCTCTCGAATCGTTGTCCATATACGGATTTGCAGCACCCGCAAAATGCGGCATTACAAGTATTCCCGTAGGATTATCGGGAATTTGGCTGTCAAGTACGGCATACACATTCTCGCCGTTCTTTTCAGCCTCGGTTTGCTCGTATTTCGCAAAATTATCTCTGTACCATTTCAGCACCGCACCGCCTGTAAAAGATAGTGCATAGCATACATACGTTCCTTCAAACACATACGGCACTACCGAATAGCCTTCCTCGTAGAGCTTTTCGTTTTCGGGTATTTTATCAAATACAGGAGTTACACACTCGACAGTTCCCGTTCCGTCGACGCTTGCACCCACCTCGAACACGCCTGCTCCGACAGCAGCTGCAACCTGATCGTGACAGCCGTTTACGATTACAGTAGCTTCGGAAAGTCCGAGTTTGTCCGCAACATCTGAAAGAACATATCCTGCAGGAGTACCTGTCGGAACAGGGGCAGACATAACGGCAGTATCAATTCCTGCCGATGCAAATATCTCGTCGCTCCAGCAAAGCTTTCTGATATCAAATGCCATTGTCCGTGCTGCAAGTGAATAATCTATTTGAGCAACACCCGTCAGCTTATATACTATATAATCCTCCATCAGCAAAACCCGTCTGCACTTGGAGTAAATATCGGGACGATTATTTTTTATCCACATAAGCTTCGGAAGGCTGTACATCTGATGAGGTTTTACACCTGAAATATCAATCAGTGTTTTTTCGCCAAGCGTATCAAGCAATGCCTGACATTCCTTTTCGCCTCTCGGGTCTGTATAAAGCATTGACGGCAAAAGAACATTATCATTTTCATCAAGTGCAACAAAGGTTTCGCCAAAGGTCGTAATTCCGATTGCAGCAAGACTGTATTTATCGGCAGTATCCCTTATCGCTTTGCAAACCGCAGCGAAAATTATATTTGCGTCAACCTCGTGCTCACCGTTTTCTCTCGTAATGTCATATTCAACATATGAATTATGTATATAGTTACCCTTTTCGTCATATACGGTCAGCTTGCAGCCTGTCGTACCGACGTCAAGTCCTCCGATAAACATAAGTATCTCTCCTTACAACTCCATAATATCGTAGTGGAGGTAGTATTTGAATGCCTCTTTAAGGATATTTGCCATATGTCCGACACCTACCGTTGTATGATGTCTGAAGCCTTCTCTGCCAAGCTTTATAAGCTTTCTCTGAAGGTCATCAATAACAGCAACACCGCCGCAGCCAAAGAACTCCTTTTCGATATCGTCATCGGTGAATACACCCTCGTCAACATAGAAGGTGAGCTTTCCGTCCTCTGTCTTACAGTTAGAGTAGGTCATCGGGAATGCTGCAATTCTTCCCTCGTTTGCGCCCCAACCGCAGCCGGGACAGCCTTTTGCAAACATCTTGTGGTCTGTTACAAGACCCTTTTCCTTCATAAGCTTTTGTGCTGTTGAGCCGCAATGGAACAGAATTACCTTGTCGGGGTCATCGCCATAGTTGTTATTCCAGTCAAGACAGGCAGTAGGCTTACCCGACGCAAGATACATCGAATACATATTTATAGCCGAGCAAAGGTCGATTTCGCAGGAAGCTACAATACCTCTGTCATTAAGCTCAGAAAGAAGTACGCAAGGTGCAATACCAAGCTCCGTCTGCATTTCCTCCCAGCAACGGAGTGTGATACAGTCAAGTCTGTATTCTCTCATATAGTCGTCAATTACAACCGATACCTTTGCGAGTGTATTCATTTTGTCATCAGGGACAAGTGAAAAGTCGGTATAATTCTTCAAATGCTCTTTTCTTTCAATAACCTTCGCATCATCGTCTGTGTACTGTCTTACTCTGTAAAGTAAGTCGGAAAGGTCAAAGGTTTCGCAGGTAATACCGTACTTCTGCAAAGTGATTTCATCATAACGCACCGTTTTAAATTTTGATGTTCTTGCTCCCAGAATTCCGATTGAAAAACGCTTCATACCGTTTACAACTCTGCATATTGCCGCAAAATCATCAAGATTCTGTCTGAATTCAGGTGTGAGCGGATGTACAACGTGCGGTGCAAGCACAGTATAACCTATTCCGTACTGGTGGAACACATCTTCAATACTGAACTTACCGCAGTATGAGTCACGTCTGTGGGCAAAATCCATCTTGCCGATTTCGTCAGGATATGCCTGAATGAAAATAGGCTTACCTGCGTCCTGTAAAGCTGCGACCGCACCGTTTTCGTCGCTGAAATTCGGGAGCGACATAATAACGCCGTCATACTCTCCCTCGTGAGATTTAAGCCATTCTGCATACTTCCAGCCTTCTTCACGAAGCTCGACCGCACCGTAGCGAGTCATATCGGCAGGCGGCATAAGATAATCATATCCCGCATCTGTCAAAGCCTTTGCCATCTCCTCCCTCGCACCTGCAATAAGGCTTTCAGGGAAAAAGCCTCTGTTTCCAAAAAATAATGCAAAAGTCTGCTTTTTCATAAAATCAACCCTTTCATAATATATAATTTTACTTGATTTTATCATAGTTTGTGGTATAATTAAAGTCAATATTATACACAAAACTGTAATTTTGTACCGAAAGTTGGGATAATTATGCTGCAAATATACGATATCGACGGACTCAGAGAGCTTATGGAGCAGTTTTACATTCTTACAGGAATGAGAATAGTTCTGTTTGACGAGGCTCATAACGAGATTGCTTCATACCCCGAAAAAGGAATACCGTTCTGCTCATATATGCGTCTTGATGCGGATTTTGACTGTAAGTGTCGAATGAGCGATAAGATTTCCTTTGAAAGGTGCAATCAGACAAATTCGCTCACGATTTACAAATGTCACGCAGGACTTATTGAAGCAACAGCTCCGCTGACCGATAACGGAAATATAATAGGTTATATTATGTTCGGGCAGATTGGCGATATCCGCGATAAAAATAATTTTTTAGACAACCTTTTAAAAAGCGGCGGATATTATGATACAGAAGATGTAATACGAAATGCAAAGAAAATTAAATTCAAATCGGACAAGCAGATTACCGCTGCGGCAAAAATTCTGGAAACCTGTACAAATTATATTCTTATTAAAGAAATGGTTAAACAGCCGAGAATACATCTTATTACCAAAATCGACCGTTACATAGACGAAAATCTTGAGGAAAATCTCACAGTTGACAGTA
>JAFULX010000155.1 GCA_017483065.1 Clostridia bacterium
AAAGACATACAACACAATTCAGAACAATGGCGGCACATACGAGGTTGAGATCGTATCTCAGTGGTAATTCTACTGACATTTGCATAAATGTGTATTGTAAGAAAGAGCAGTCCATATGGACTGCTCTTTTGATTGACAAAATTTGACAGTTGTGTTATAATAAATATTGGCACAAGGTGAACAGCGTGAGCGGTTGTTTCCGACACCTCTTTTGAAAGGGGGTGTTGATGTGGAAGAAATAATATCTTTTGCTTTTATAGTAATGATAATTATAATCTACATAAAGAGATAACCGCCTACTCCCAAACAGTAGACGGTTGATACAAAAAATTAACCCAAACGTTTGCGGAAACAATCGTTGATGTTCCCTTGTGCCTTTATAGTATCACAATTATTGTGATTTGTCAAGTATTTTTATTTCATCTGTAATCTTATTCTGTCGGCTACCATAGCAATAAACTCGGAATTGGTTGGTTTACCTTTATCAATATCTATGGTATAGCCGAAGATATTATTCATTGTTTCGGGTCTTCCCCGCGTCCACGCAACCTCAATCGAATGACGGATTGCACGCTCAACTCTTGACGAGGTTGAGCCGTATTTCTTGGCGATATCGGGATAAAGCTGTTTTGTGATATAGTTAAGCAAATCCATATTATTTACTACCATCATAATCGCCGTTCTGATGTACTGATATCCCTTGATATGTGCAGGCAAACCAAGCTCGTGCATAAACTCGGTTACAACCGTTTCGAGGTCGCTTTCCTTTTCGGTTTTTGCGGTACGGGGTGCTTTATCGGGCTGTGCGGAGTTATCTGCGGTCAGGCTGCGTATTGTATCGGCTATAGCCTCGCAGGACTGCGGCTTTAAGAGGTAATACTCCGCACCCGCCGCCATACAGCTTTCCATAACCTTTTCGTTATCGGTTACCGAATGTGCAATGACAAGCGGTCTTTTAGTCATTTTGGTGTTTGCAAGCTTTTTGAGCAGACTTATTCCGTCACGTTTGGGCATTATTATATCCAATATTACCACGTCGGGACGTGTGGCACATATCATACCGTACGCTTCATCACCGTCATTCGCCACACCTGCAAGGCACATATCCGCACTTGCCTTTATATGGTCACTCATTGCATCACAAAAGTCACGGTTGTCATCGGCTATCAGTACCGAGGTTTTTAAATTCATTATTTTGTCCTCCCTTTTCTTGTCAAAGCAGCGGTTTACGACATTTCGCTACTTACTTTTTTCATTTTTTACCTTCACTACAAGAGTAACACAGATTTTTACATAAAAACAATAGGTTTTTAGCAACATTCCCGTAAAACATTTGTAACCTTTTGGAAATATTTGCCGAGAGTGCATTTTAACAGTCGGCGGCTGTCGAAGTTTTTGATTTTTTGTGTAATTGGCAAAGCATTACAACAGCAGATACCACTGCAAGCACAGCCGCACAGCCGCAGGTGAACACCGACGCCGCAAAAAATGCACCCGAGAGCGTAGAGCCGCTTGCAAACACGGTTTTTGTAAGCGGAAAAAAGCGGAGCAGTATGCTCATATACAATGCAGAGAGCATTGCGTGGCAAACCTTTCCTATTATATATGGTCTCAGGCTAAGTCTCTTACCGTGTGCTACGCTCATTACCTGCAAATGTACGCACGCTCCCGCAAAGCCTGCGGTTGCGGCGGACAGGATTACCTTCATTCCCTGAGATAGTTCGGAGTCCGATATGCCTTTTATACCCGAGGTCAGCTCTGAAAGTGCGACAAACACAGTACGCCACGTACGGTCGGGGATAAGGTCTGCAATCAAATTCGCCACCACGCTGAAAAATACCACAGCTCCGCATACGGTCAATATACTCGTAACCGAGCCTGAAAGTGCCTTGCTGAACATATCGGCAAGTGCGGTTTCTGTTCTTTGGGTATAAAGCGGTTCACCGACGCTCTCGCCCTTTCGGTAAAAGCGAAAAATTATGCCGACGGTAAAAGCGGCAAGGATATGCACGAAATAGAGCATTGCTCCGATTTTCGGGCTATGATATACCGCAACACCGACCGAGCCTAAAATGAACAGCGGCCCCGAATTATTGCAGAAAGCAAGCAGACGTTCACATTCATTTTTCGTGACCGAGCCGTTCTCATAAAGCCGACAGGCGGTTTCCGCACCTATCGGATAGCCTGATATTATACCAAGCACAAATGCCGCCGCTCCGCTGCCGCTGACATTGAAAAGCGGTCGCATTACAGGGCGGAAGATTTTTGACAGCACCTCGCAGAAGCCCGAATATACCAAAAGTCCCGAGCAGACGAAAAACGGAAACAGCGACGGGCAGAGTACGTCTGCACACATCGTCATTGCTCCCCGTGCGTATTCTACGGTGTGCTGTGGGTGAATAAGTATAAGTAATGTTATGAAGGTGAATATGTAGTATTTTACAAAGCCACGCATTATGTTCGCTCCTTTTGGGCGGATTTTCGGGTATTTATCCCGTTTATTATGAATATGATGTTTTACAGAGATTTATGAAAAGAGGCTTATCAGTATGAACGGTACTGTCAGGATTATATTCACCCGTGAGGGGTTGATTGCGGAAAATACCGACGGTGTGGCGAGCTTTTCGGCTGCGGGGCTTACCTTGCGTGCCGACGGCGGTGCGGTCAGCGTTGAGGGCGAGAGCCTTGTTATCGTCAGTATGGAGGACGGAACGGTCACCGTTTCGGGTAAAATTCGCTCCGTATGTTTTATGTGAGGTGAAAATTTTAGAATGTTTTTGCTAAAGCTCTTTTATTTTTTGAAAGGATATGTTATAATAGATATAATGGAAGAAAAAGGTGCACGGCTTCTGACCCTTTGTGCCGAGCACGGAATACGGCTGTGGAACGTTACTCCCTCATCGGCATACTGCTCCGTGCGGAATTGGCAAATGGTATCCGATATTTGCCAAAACAGCGGTATTGCCGTCACAATTGCCCGTGAGGTGAGCTTTCGTAAAACGCTGGCATCAGGTGTCGGCGGCTTGCTCGCAGGAGGTATTGTGATTATATTCTTCTTTATTGCGGCGGCAGGGTATGTCTGGGAAATTGAGGTAAACGGCTGCCGTGAGGAGGTCGCAGGCGAGGTGCTTGCGGTGCTTGAAGAGCAGGGACTTACCGTCGGTGTGCGAAAAAGCTCGCTCCCGAGCGGCAATGCCCTGCGTGACAGTATTATTTATAACATTGACGGCATTAACTGGGCGTGGGTGTACCTTGACGGCACTCTTGCGAGAGTGGAGGTTTCCTACAAGCTGCCGCACGAGCCTGTTATAACCAAAGGCGAGCCGTGTAATATCACCGCTGTTCGTGACGGCGTAATTCTTTCCGTTTCGGCAACGAGCGGACGGAAAACGGCGGCGGTCGGGCAGACGGTTTCGGCAGGGGATATCCTGATTTCGGGGGCAATGCCTGGCGGTACTTTGACAGCACCGTACACGGTATGTGCCGAGGGCGAGGTGTTGGCGGAAACGGTGCATACAAAATCGTGCAGCGTACCTTTAGTAAAAACCTACACCGCTGACACGGGCGAGGTTTTCGTCCGCAGAGCTTTTCGGCTTTTTGAGCTTGAAATTCCGCTCGGGTTTAATAAATCGCCCGATTTTGAGCAGTATAGAGTAGAGAAAACCACGCCGCCCGTCGGCATTTGCACCTACCGTTATATCGGGACGGAAAGCATAACCGAGCAAATTCCGTCGGAAACCGCTGTTTCGGAGGCGGCGGAGGCTTTGGCGGAGGAAATTGCACACGAGCTTACCTCAGGTGCAAGAAAGACCGACGAGCAGGTACGGTTTGTACATAGCGGTGCAGGCTTTGTGAATGTAACGCTGACGATGAATTTTATAGAAAATATCGGAATAGAAACACCTGTCCAATTGTGGCAGACGGAGGAATTGACGAATGACAAGACAGATTGAAATACCCGAGGGTTGTGATTTGGCGGCACTTTTCGGCAGCTTTGACTCGAATATGAGTCTATTGGAAAAGAGCCTTAACGTGCGGCTTTCGGGGCGTGACAACGTCATCAAGGTGACGGGCAGCGAGGAGGACGTCGATAAGGCGGACGAGGTGCTGGCTGTGCTTTTGCAGATTTTGGAGCGTGGAGAGCGGATTGACGAGCAGAAAATTCTGTATGCGGTGACTATGGTACAGGAGAACGGCGGCTTTGATTTGAAGCTTCTCGGCGATGACTGTATTGCGGTTAATCAGCGTGGTAATCCGATTAAAACAAAAACACTCGGACAGAAAAAGTACGTTGAGGCAATGCGTGAAAATACCATTGTATTCGGCATCGGGCCTGCGGGTACGGGCAAAACCTATCTTGCCGTTGCACGTGCTGTAACGGCACTGCGGAACAAGGAGGTCAACCGCATTATTCTCACCAGACCTGCGGTTGAGGCAGGCGAGAAGCTCGGATTTCTGCCCGGTGATTTACAGAACAAGGTTGACCCGTATTTAAGACCGTTGTATGATGGTATGTACGAAATGCTCGGTGCGGAGCTGTTTGCCAAGTATCAGGAGAAGGGTATGATTGAGGTCGCACCGCTTGCGTATATGCGAGGCAGAACGCTTGACAACGCTTTTATCATACTTGACGAGGCACAGAATACCACACCCGAGCAGATGAAGATGTTCCTGACACGTATCGGCTTCGGCTTAAAGGCGGTTGTAACGGGCGATATCACACAGATTGACCTGCCAAGCGGCAAAAAGTCGGGACTTAAAGAGGCGGCTAAGGTCCTAAAGGACGTGGAGGATATCAGCTTCTCCATTCTTACCGAAAAGGACGTCGTACGGCATCCGCTCGTGCAGAGGATTATCAAGGCTTACGAGAAATATGACAACGAACGGGAGAAAAAGAGGAAAAATGACTCAGATTTTGATAGAGAACGAACAGGCGAAAGAAGAAATTTCCGCCGAAATTGAGGCGGCAATAAAAAAATGTATTGAATATACGCTCGAATTTGAGGAATGTGATTTTGACGCCGAGGTAAGCGTTACCTTCACCGACGACGAGGAAATTCACCAAATCAACCTTGCCGAGCGTGGAATTGACCGCCCGACAGATGTACTGTCCTTCCCCATTTGCGAGTTTGACGAAAACGGCGATATTATTGATGCGGATTTTGACTTTGACGGAGATTTGATTATGCTCGGCGATATTGTGATATCGGCAGAGCGTGCCAAGGCACAGGCGGCAGAATACGGACACAGCTTTCTGCGTGAGATGGCATTTCTGACGGTACATTCGATGCTGCATCTTCTCGGCTATGACCACATTGACGACGCAGAGGGCGAGCGGATTATGTTTGAAAAACAGGATAAAATTCTGAATAATCTCGGAATTACAAGATAGAGGTGATAATGTGACTTATAATTTCAAATCGGGCTTTGCCGCAATTATCGGTATGCCGAACGTAGGCAAATCAACACTTTTGAACGCTGCTGTCGGGCAAAAGATTGCCATAATTTCCGACAAGCCGCAGACTACACGCAATAAAATTCTGGCAATATACAACGATGACAGCTGTCAGATTGTTTTTACCGATACACCTGGTATCCACAAGCCGCATAACCGTCTTGGCGAAATGATGGTAAAAGCGGCAAAGGACTCAATGAACGACAATGACATTCTGATTATGGTGGTCGATGCATCGAGAAAGGTACAGGATACCGAGCGTGAGATTGCCGAGTCAATAAGAACAAGCGGACTTCGCAGTATTCTGGTTATCAACAAGGTGGATATGGTGAAAAAGGATACGCTTTTGCCGCTGATTGCCGATTATTCCGCTCTCAACGATTTTGACGCAATTGTACCCGTTTCCGCAAAAACGGGCGATGGTGTAAGCCTTTTGATAAATGAAATCCGTAATCTTCTGGAGGACGGTCCGCAGTATTACTATGACGATATGGTGACCGACCAGCCCGAAAAGCAGATTGCGGCAGAGATTATCCGTGAAAAGATGCTTTGGCTTCTCGATAAGGAGGTGCCGCACGGTATCGCTATTGAGATAGAAAAGATGCACGAAAAGGAAAATGTTACCGCTATAAATGCGGTGATTTACTGCGAGAAGGACACGCACAAGGGTATTGTTATCGGCAAAAACGGCGAAATGCTCAAGCGTGTCGGTGCACTCGCACGTGCAGATATCGAAAAAATGCTCGACAAGAAGGTTTATCTCGAGCTTTGGGTGCGTGTCAAAAAGGATTGGCGTAATAATAATTATCTTCTGAAAAATTTTGGATTTGTGCAAAGCGGCGAATAAAAGGGCGAAAAAAGTCGAACCCTAACACTAAAGAAGGGGTGACTTTTATGACAAATTTAAAGGACGGCTGGGAGCTGTTTTCTGCAACAGGCGATATCGACGCATATTTGATGTACAAATCCGCTCAATCGGAAAAGGACGGTAACAGCGGTTATGGACAGCATAAAAACGAGGGGTCTGATAATAAGAAGCACTGACTACGGCGAGGCAAATCGTATTCTTACGGTTTTTACCGAGGATTTGGGAATTGTTTCAGCGAATGTTTACGGTGCGAAAAGCCTGAAAAAAGGACTCGGTGCAGCGTCGGGGATATTTGTATTCGGCGATATTATGCTCAAAGACACAAACGGCAGACTGCGTATTGAGGAAATTCGGGTGCGTGAGGGATTTTTCCCGTTATGCGAGGATATTGTAAAGCTTTCGCTTGCAAGCTATTTTGCCGATTTGGCACATACCGCAGTCGGCGACGGCAACCGTGACGAGAGTGTGCTACGGCTGCTTTTGAACACGCTTTATGCCATTTGCTATAACGGCGTTGACCTTGAACTGGCAAGAACGGTGTTTGAGTTCCGTTTAGCCGCAGTTGGCGGATATCTTCCCGAGTGCGAGCATTGTGTGGCTTGCAATACCGACGATTTCGGCGGTGAACTGTATTTTGATATTGCAAGAGGCGGAATTTTATGCGGAAAATGCCGCAGAGCCGACAGCTTCAAAATCAGCGAGGCGGCACGCAGGGCATTGTATTATATTCTTCACGCAGAGGATAAAAAAATATTTTCCTTCAATGCGTCAAGCGAGGTTTGTACACTTCTCGGTGCGGTTTCCGAGAGGTATATCAGCGAGCATCTCGAACGCAGCTTCAAAACTCTCGAATATTATAAAAAAATGTTGAAATAATTTTAAAAAAGTGTTGTTTTTTGGCAGAACTTGTGCTAAAATAACACAGGTGATTGAAATGGCAAGCTTCATTGACAGGAGGCTTGTCTATTTTATGGGAAAAATTCCTGTTTCACCGCACTAAAAAATATTAAAGGAAGCGAATTTAAAAATGAGCACACTACTTTCAATTTCAATCGCACTGCTTGCAGGCTTGATGATGACAAGGGCATTCAAACCCCTGAAGCTGCCTTCTGTTACGGCATATCTTATCGCAGGCGTGCTGATAGGACCTTACTGTATAGGCGCGTTCGGTTTTGACGGCATAGGTTTTACGTCTGCTGACGCCGTACATAGTCTGTCACTTATATCAGAGGTCGCACTCGGCTTTATTGCCTTTTCAATCGGAAGTGAATTCCGTCTGTCCGACCTTAAAAAGACGGGTAAGCAGGCGACAATTATCGGTATTTTTCAGGCTCTTACCGCAACACTGCTTGTTGACCTTGCACTCTATGCCGTTCATAAGGCAATGCCCGACAAGCTTACCGTGCCACAGCTTATCACTCTCGGTGCAATCGCAACGGCAACCGCACCTGCCGCTACCCTGATGGTAGTACGTCAGTACAAGGCAAACGGACCGCTTACAAAGCTTCTGCTGCCGATAGTTGCTCTTGATGACGCCGTAGGTCTTATTGTTTTTGCGGTATCCTTCGGTATTGCAAAGACAATGGTAAGCGGACAGCTTGATATGATATCTATTCTTGTAAATCCGCTTGTTGAGATTGTATGCTCTTTGGGTCTCGGTGCTGTAATGGGCTGGCTTCTGACACAGCTGGAGAAGATGTTCAACTCCAACACCAACCGTCTGAATATGACAATTGCGTTTGTGTTCCTCACTGTTTCGCTGTCAATGATAGATTTCAAAGTAGGTCCTGTGCATATAAGCTTTTCATCACTCCTTGTATGTATGATGCTCGGAACGGTGTTCTGCAACATCTGTCCTCTTTCAGAGGATTTGATGGAAAAGTCCGACAAGTGGTACTCTCCGCTTTCCGCACTGTTCTTTGTAATAAGCGGTGCAGAGCTTGAGCTTAGTGTATTCGGCGATTGGGCGATTGTAGTAATTGGTATTGTTTACATTATAGCACGTTCACTCGGAAAGTACGTTGGTGCTTTTGCAAGTGCAAAGGCGACTAAATGCTCGCCCTCAATCTGCAAGTACCTTGGTATTACACTTCTTCCGCAGGCAGGTGTTGCACTCGGTATGTGTACCACAGCAATGCAGCTTGGCGAGCAGGGCAACCTTATCAGAAATATCACCCTCTTTGCTGTACTCATTTACGAGCTGTTTGGACCTCTTATGACCAGACAGGCACTTATGGCGGCAGGCGACATCAAGCCCAAGTCCAAAGAGGTTGAGGAAAGACGTCAGATTAAGCTTGATGCGGCAAAAAATAAGACAGAGGAATAATTATGAATACCGCTAAATTAGTTTTCAACGATTGCCTTGACTATTTAAAGGCATTTGCGAAATGGATAATTCTTGCCGTTTTGGTCGGTATTATCGGCGGTGTTATCGGCAGTATTTTTCACAACAGCATTGACCTTGCTACCGAATTTCGCACAGAGCATCCGCAGATTTTGTACCTTCTGCCGATAGGCGGACTTGTAATTGCAGGACTTTATCACCTGTTCAAAAAGCAGGGCAGAATTGATACAAACCGAGTTCTCGATTCGGCAGGCGGCGATGAAAAGGTACCGCTTGTGATGGCACCCCTGATTTTTATAAGCACCGTTATCACCCACCTTTTGGGCGGCTCGGCAGGCAGAGAGGGTGCAGCACTCCAGCTCGGCGGCAGTATCGGCTATAATGTCGGGAAGCTGTTCCGCCTTGAAAAATCAAGCTCGCATATCATTGTAATGTCAGGTATGAGTGCGGTTTTTGCGGCACTTTTCGGCACACCGCTGACCGCCGCAGTATTCGCACTTGAGGTAGTATTCGTCGGAACAATTCACTATGCAGCACTTATGCCCTGCCTGATTTCGGCAATCACCGCATACAGAATTGCACTTATGTTCGGAATTACACCCGTACATTTTGACCTTACCGTTTTCGGAACACTTACGGCAGGTATCGCCGCAAAAGCGATTGTTCTCGCTCTCTTATGCGCAGTTTTGAGTATTGGCTTTTGCAGCGCAATCAAGCTGTGCGAGAAATATATGAAAAAGTACCTTGCAAACCGCTATCTCCGTGCGGTTGTCGGCGGTGTGATTATAGTTCTGCTGACGCTTCTTGTCGGTACATATGATTATAACGGTGCAGGTATGGACGTTGTTACCCGTGCAATGAATGGCGAGGTACGTCCCGAGGCATTTTTGCTGAAAATCATATTCACGTCAATCACGATTTCCGCAGGCTTTAAAGGCGGTGAGATTGTACCTGCATTCTTTGTCGGCTCGACCTTCGGTTGCTTTGCTGGCGGTCTTTTGGGACTAGACCCTGCAATTGGTGCGGCAATCGGCTTTGTAGCACTCTTTTGCGGTGCTGTAAACTGTCCTCTCGCCTCAATTATGCTTTCGCTCGAGGTATTCGGCGGCGAAAGTATGGCAGTACTTTCTATTGTATGTGCCGTAAGCTATATGATGTCGGGCTGTTTCGGACTTTACAAGAGCCAGAAAATCGTATATTCCAAAATTAACGAGGACTTAATAAACAAAAGTACTCACTGACAAAATATGAACAAAATGTAAAAATTAGCACTCTTGCCAAAAGAGTGCTAATTTATTGTTGACAAAAAGGAATAATAAGGCTAAAATAATAGGTAAGAAAACACTAAGGAGATGGCTGAAAATGGCTAAAGGAAATATATCGGTAAGCTCGGAGAACATCTTTCCGATAATCAAAAAATGGTTGTACTCGGACAAGGATATCTTTTTGCGTGAGCTTGTATCAAACGGCTGTGACGCTGTTACAAAGCTGAAAAAGCTTGCGTCACTCGGCGAGGCGAAGGTTGGTGCCGATGAGCAGTACCGTATTGACGTAACACTCGACAAGGACAACGGTACGCTTACAATATCGGATAACGGTATCGGTATGACCGCCGAGGAAATTGAGAAATACATCACACAGATTGCATTTTCTGGTGCGGCTGATTTTCTCGCAAAGTACAAGGAGGAGGACAGCAAGGACGCTCAGATTATAGGACATTTCGGTCTTGGCTTTTATTCCGCATTTATGCCGTCGGAGAGAGTTGACATTGACACTCTTTCCTATCAGGAGGGTGCAAAGGCGGTAAAATGGAGCTGTGACGGCAGTATGGAATATACGATTGAGGACAGCGTCCGCACCGAGCGAGGCACGAGCATTACGCTCCATATCGCAGAGGACAGCAAGGAGTTTCTTGAGGAGTTCAGTGTAAGAAGCGTGCTGAATAAATACTGTGCATTCCTGCCCGTTGAGGTATATATGAATGTTCTTCCCAAAGAGGAAAAGGAAGAAAAAGAGGACGCACCTGCTCCGAAGCCTATCAACGATACCGCACCGCTTTGGACGAAAGCACCCAAGGACTGTACCGACGAGGAATACAGGGAATTTTATACCAAGGTATTCGCAGACTTTAATCCGCCGCTTTTCTGGATTCATCTGAATGTTGATTTCCCGTTCAACCTCAAGGGCATACTCTATTTCCCGAAAATCAATCACGAGTTTGCCGCACAGGAGGGACAGATTAAGCTGTTCAACAATCAGGTGTTCGTTGCGGACAATGTAAAAGAGGTTATTCCAGACTACCTTATGCTATTGAAGGGTGTTATCGACTGCCCTGACCTGCCGCTTAACGTATCGAGAAGCTTTTTGCAAAATGACGGCTATGTGAAGAAGATTTCCGCACATATTTCCAAGAAGGTTGCCGACAAAATCGGCGAGCTTTTCAAGAAAGAGCGTGAGAGCTTTGAAAAGTACTGGGACGACATCAACATCTTCATCAAATACGGCTGTATGCGTGACGAGAAGCTCTATGACAGGGTTAAGGATTATCTTCTCTATAAAGACCTTGATGGCAAGTATCAGACAATGGCAGAGCTTAAGGGCGACGCTGAAAACAAGGTGCTTTACTATGTGACCGATGAAAATGCACAGTCGCAGTATATAAACATATTGAAGGCTCAGGGCGAGAATGCTGTTATCCTCCCCGCTGTGATGGATACACACTTTATTTCCTTTATGGAAATGAAGGAGCAGGGTGTGAAGTTCAAGAGAATTGACTCTGCCGTATCGGGCGAAAATGCCGACGGCTGTACCGACCTCTGTGAGATGTTCAAGACGGTACTCGGCAAAGAGGATTTGAAGGTTGAGGCGTCCTCGCTGAAGGATAGCTCACTCCCCGCCGTTATGCTCATTACCGAGGAATCAAGACGAATGAGAGAGATGTATCAGTCCTACGGACAGCAGTTTGCAGGTATGAGCGAAATGTTCAAGGACGAATATACCTTGATGCTGAATGCCGAAAATGCACTTATTAAAAAGCTCCCCGAGCTTGACGAGGATAAGAAGAAGCTCCTTTGCGAGCATATTTATGACCTTGCAATGCTGTGCAACAAGCCGCTCTCACCCGAGCAGATGACAAAGTTCGTCGCAAGAAATAACGAGATTATGCAGATGATTGTGTAACACACAAAAGGAGCAGGGCTAAGCCCTGCTCCTTTGATGTATAAAAAATACCCCGTATTTGCCTTGACAAATACGGGGTAAGAATACTTGTTTAGAGAATTGCCAGTAAAACAAAGTTCAAAATGAACAGTGCTGTACATACCCAAAGGATAGGATGTACCTTTTTAACTTCGCCCTTGCACACCTTGATTATGCAATAGAATATAAATCCTGCTGCAATACCGTATGAAATGCTGTAGCAGAGAGCCATGAAAAGACCTGCAAAGAATGCTGGAAGAGCTTCGTCTACGTTGCTCCAGTCAACATCTTTGAATGAACTAGCCATAAGTACACCAACCATAACGAGTACAGGAGCTGTAGCAGCTGATGGTACAATACTTACAAATGAAGCAAAGAATGCAGATAATGCGAAGCAGATTGCTACAACGACAGAAGTTAAACCCGTACGTCCGCCAGCTCCGATACCGGCAGCACTTTCTACGAATGTAGTAGTGTTAGATGTTCCAAATAAAGCACCGATAGAAGTTGCTGT
>JAFULX010000156.1 GCA_017483065.1 Clostridia bacterium
CAACACAACAGCCACTAAGGACGAGGACAGCGTTTACAGCAATTATTACGAATTTTCCGAGCCGCTTTCCAAGCTTGCAAATCACAGAATACTCGCCATAAATCGTGGTGAAAAGGACGGATTTCTGTCAGTTAAAATCAAGCTTGACGAGGAGCTTTGTATTGGTTACTTAAAGCGTAAAACGGTAAGAAAAACCCCGACAAAGGCGGGCGAATATGTTGCGTTTGCGTGCGAGGACAGCTATAAAAGGCTGATTGCACCGTCGGTTGAAACGGAAATCAGAAATATTCTGACCGAGCGTGCAGGCGGCGAGGCGATTAAGGTATTTGCAAAAAATCTTTCGGGACTTCTTTTGCAGCCGCCCGTTAAGGGCAGAACAGTGCTTGGACTTGACCCCGGTTACAGAACGGGTTGTAAGGTGGCTGTTGTCGACGATACGGGCAAGGTCTGCGATACGGGCATTGTTTACTGTACACTCCCGAATCACGATACAGACAAAGCCAAGGCTACACTTAAAAAGTTGATTGAAAAGCATAATGTAGATTTAATTTCAATAGGAAACGGCACGGCGTCGAAGGAAACCGAAAAGGTAACGGCGGAGCTGATTTCCGAGCTTGACCGCAAGGTTTATTATATGGTGGTAAACGAAGCAGGAGCATCGGTTTACTCGGCATCAAAGCTTGCGGCAGAGGAATTTCCCGAATTTGACGTATCGCTCAGGAGTGCGGTGTCAATCGCAAGACGCTTGCAGGACCCGCTTGCCGAGCTTGTGAAGATTGACCCGAAGGCGATAGGCGTAGGTCAGTATCAGCACGATATGAACCAGAAACTCTTGGGCGAAGCACTCGGCGGAGTGGTCGAGGATTGCGTAAACAGCGTCGGAGTCGACCTTAATACCGCATCGCCGTCACTTTTATCCTACGTTTCGGGTATAAATGCGGCAGTTGCGAAAAATATTATACTTTATAGGGAAGAAAACGGTAAATTTAAAGCAAGAAAAGAGCTTTTGAAGGTGCCTAAGCTCGGACAGAAGGCATTTTTGCAGTGTGCAGGCTTTTTGCGTATAACCGACGGCGACGAGCTTTTTGACAACACATCCGTTCACCCCGAAAGCTATAAGGCAGCGTCGGGACTGCTGGAAAAGCTCGGCTTCACTCTTGACGATTTGAGAGAGGGTAAGCTTGCAGGTATTGATAAGAAAATGAAGGACGCAGGTATAGAAAAGCTTGCCGAGGAGCTTGGTGTCGGTGTTCCGACGCTTACCGATATTGCAGAAGCTCTCCAAAAACGAGGTCGTGACCCACGTGACGAGCTGCCCGAGCCGATTATGAAATCGGAAATTATGGACATATCCGAACTGAAACCCGATATGATTATGACAGGAACGGTCAGAAATGTCATCGACTTCGGTGCGTTTGTCGATATCGGCGTGCATCAGGACGGACTTGTGCATATCTCGCAGATTTGCGACCGCTATATCAAGCATCCGCTTGACGTGCTGTCGGTGGGTGAGATTGTCAAGGTAAAGGTGCTTGACGTTGATGTGAAGAAGAAACGTATTTCGCTGACTATGAAAGGAATATAACATATGACACACAATATTGCATTTCCTGCTTTAGGTCTTGATTTTGAGATAAATCGGGTTGCGTTTACCGTGTTCGGTAAAAATATTTATTGGTATGCACTCATTATAATAACAGGCTTTCTGCTCGGTGCGGTATTTACCGCAATAAGTGCAAGAAAAAAGGGTATAAAGACGGAATATATCTGGGATATTGCACTTTACGGCTTGATTTTCGGTCTTATCGGTGCAAGAATTTACTATGTAATTTTCGACTTTGACTCGGTACGGGGAAGCTTCTGGAACGTCTTTAAAATATGGGAGGGAGGAATTGCAATATACGGTGCGATTATTGCGGCTGTGATAACGGCTTATGTCTATTGCAGAAAAAAATCGCTCCCGACCTTGAGAATATTCGACCTTTGCTGTCAGGGCTTGCTGATTGGTCAGGCTGTCGGCAGATGGGGCAATTTTGTCAATGCCGAGGTCTACGGCGGTGTTACGAGCCTGCCGTGGGGAATGGCAATTGACGGCGGTGCACCCGTGCATCCTCTGTTTTTGTACGAAAGCCTGTTGAATGTACTCGGACTTATAATCATTTTACTTTTCAGGAACAGAGTAAAAACGGACGGAAAAGTATTCTCATTCTATATCCTGTGGTATAGCTTTGGCAGACTGCTCCTTGAGGGTATGCGTCAGAATCAGTATATACTTAAAATTACAGAAAACATCGGTATATCACAGGTTGTTGCTATAATCGGCATTATATGCGGAATTTCGGGACTTGTATTTTTGAAAAATAAAGCACAGACTGTCGAAGTGCAGAATAATAACGAATAAATGCCTTAATTCTGTCGAAGGCTGTCTTACGATTGTCGGATTTTACTGCCAAAACGAATTGACTTTTGCCGAATAATACACTACAATGTAGATGATTGGGACAGGCATCTGAGGAGGTAGTTGTATATGATATGTATAGGAAGAACAAAGGAAATCAAAAAAAGGCTTGAAAATCTAATCGAAAGTAATTTTCCCGACCGACTTTCATTGCCCGAGCTTGTGCAGACGGCAACTGAATACGAAAGACTTTTCAAATAATATATAGGATATAATTTTTATCGCCTTCCCATCGAGGGGCTGCAGAAGGAAGCTGCAGCTCCTTTTTCGTATATAAATGCAGGATATGAAGAATAATATGCACAGAAAGGAATGGTTAAATGTTAGGAATTTTGATGTGCATATTATCGGGAGCGGCAATGAGCGTGCAGGGCGTGTTTAATACAAGGCTGTCCGAACAGACGGGGCTTCTGGAGTCGAATTTTATCGTTCAGGCGATTGCACTCGTGCTGGCGGCAATATCGCTCTTTTGGGCAAACGGCAGCTTCAGCGGTGCAATGAGCGTGAATAAGCTGTACCTGACGGGCGGCGGAGTGCTTGCAATGGTAATCACAATCACTGTTATGCTCGGTATAAAAAATCTTTCACCGACCGTTGCCATCAGTATAATCCTCGTTTCACAGCTTGCCGCCGCTGCACTTATAGACGCATTCGGTCTGTTTGACAGCGAAAAAATGGTATTCGGCATACGCAAAATTATCGGTCTTGCTGTAATGATTGGCGGAATAATACTCTTTTCATACAAAAAATAACGGAGCCGCCGCTCCGTTATTTTCGTATGTTTATCAAAAATCGTGGCACGAGCCGCTGTCTAAACCGTTGTCTTCAAAAATGGTTACAATTTCTTCAACAATATCAAAATCAGACACACCTGTTTTGTTAAGTACGGCTTGTATTTGCTCTAAAACGGTTACAGCTTTGGAGTCGATTTCCTTTTCGAGGTCGATGTCAGAGTAGTTAAGCTTAAATATTATCGCTTCGGTAATCACCTTTGCAAAAAGCTCCATTTTAATATTCATACCGTTTCACCTCCATAATAAAAAGTGCAGCAGTCGAAGCTGCTGCACGAAAAACGCAGTGACTTCGACTGTAAAAGTTGCTATACCTTACAATTTATGGAGAAATGGCTCAACAGTCCCCCAGAAAAAATCGAAGTTTACGTTTTTACCTGATTATTTTGGGGGACACAGTTGAAAATTATACATTGAACCATATTAAATTGTAGGTATAGCATAATTATTTTACCATATATTTTTTTAAATGTCAAATAAAAATGCCGTTTCCTATAACTTTATTTTCTATGGAATAATTTTTTTCTTTGAGGTTTTAATGAGAAATTGCCTTTTAAAGATTTCTTCAAAACAGTTGACAAAATAGTTTTTATGATATATAATGGTAATAGAAAAAGGCAAGACCTCAAACGGTTATGCCAAAAAGAATATTGTTATAAAAATAACGCTATTAGCTTTGGTCGGCTGGCGTTATTTTTTTATGGTTAATGCTAATAAAAGCAATAAAATTATCATAAAAGAAATTATGTAATTCTCATCCATAAGCTATCACCCCCTTTCAGGAGATGATGGCATAACCGCCCAGCTTTTACGCTTGTTTTAGTCTTGCCCTTATGTCAGATTTCTCCGACAAGATACATTATATAACATATTTTATATTATTTCAACATCTTTTTATAAAAAACCTTGATATTGATTATTGAACACAAAAATACTAATATAACTAACTATGAGTACAAAAACACAAGTGCATTTCAATTTCTTATTGTACTTTCAACAAAATATCCAATACACAGACAGTCAAGTTGTAGGTGAAAAACAAAAAGAGACGTGCAATAAACACATCTCTTTTCTGGTACACCTTCAGGGACTCGAACCCTGGACACCCTGATTAAGAGTCAGGTGCTCTACCAACTGAGCTAAAGGTGCATATTCATTGGCTTTCGTAACCAACGAACATTATAATAACATATATTTCAGAGCTTGTCAACACTTTTTTGAAAATTTTTCAAAAAAATTTTTTGAGATACTTGCTTTGGCGGCAAAACTTTTGTGTGGCTATAATGACGTGCAGCGAAAGTCTTTTTTTGTTGACAAATCTGACAAAATTTGATAAAATGAAAAACAGCAATGATTATGAAAGGGTGGAGCAGAAAAATGACCGCACCAAAAGTAGCAGTAATAATGGGAAGTGATTCCGATTTTGAGAGAATGAAGCCGTGTATTACAAGGCTTAAAGCGTTTAATATTGAGCCGATTGTGAGAGTAATATCCGCACACAGAACACCGTATGAGGCGGAGCAATTTGCAAAAAGTGCCGAAGAGAACGGGATTGAGGTTATCATAGCGGCGGCAGGCAAGGCGGCACATCTGGGCGGAGTGCTTGCGGCATTTACAACATTGCCCGTTATCGGCGTTCCTATCAAGTCATCGACAATGGACGGTCTGGACTCACTTTTGTCAATGGTGCAGATGCCAAGCGGTATTCCTGTGGCTTGTGTAGCAATTGACGGTGCTGAAAATGCGGGAATACTCGCAGCACAGATGCTTTCCCTGAAATATGATTATTTGAAGGAAATGCTGTCCGACCATAAAAAGGCAATGGTAGACGGTGTAATGGCAAAGGACAAGAAGCTTCAGCAGTTGGTTGCGGAGCTTTGATATATTAAATTACGAAAGGACTAAATAAAATGGCAGAAGCATATAAAGCAGCAGGAGTAGACGTAGAAGCAGGCTACGAGTCTGTAAGACTTATCAAGGACCACGTAAAAAGAACGGTAATCCCCGGAGTTCTCGGCGGTATCGGCGGTTTCGGCGGTCTGTTTGAAATTCCTGCTGGATATAAAAATCCCGTACTCGTTTCGGGTACAGACGGTGTTGGAACAAAGCTAAGAATTGCATTTTTGACCGATAAGCACGATACAATCGGTCAGGACTGTGTGGCAATGTGTGTGAATGATGTTGCCTGCTCGGGTGCAAAGCCGCTTTTCTTCCTTGATTACCTTGCTGTCGGCAAGAATAAGCCTGAAAGAGTTGCGGAGATTGTGAAAGGTGTTGCGGACGGCTGTGAATTGGCAGGCTGTGCGCTTGTTGGCGGTGAAACTGCCGAAATGCCGGGTTTTTATCCTGTTGATGAATATGATTTGGCAGGCTTTTCGGTTGGTATAGTTGAAAAGGATAAGATTACAGACGGCAAGAGAGCAAAAGCAGGCGATGTGCTGATTGGTATTGCGTCAAGCGGTATCCACTCGAACGGTTACTCGCTTGTAAGAAAGCTTTTTGACTTAAATTCCGACGGTGCGGCGTCCAGAATTGCTGTATATTCCGACGAGCTTGGCAAAACTGTCGGCGAGGAGCTTTTGACCCCGACAAGAATTTACGTCAAGCCGCTTCTTTCGCTTATTGAAAAGGTTGGAATTAACACCGTTTCCCATATTACGGGCGGCGGCTTTATTGAGAATGTACCCCGTATGCTGCCTGAAAACCTCAATGCGGTTATCAGAAAGGGAACGTGGGACGTGCTTCCTGTATTTGATATGATGCAGAAGCTTGGCAAGCTTACAGAACGTGATATGTACAATACCTTTAATATGGGTATCGGTATGATTTGTGCAGTTGATTCAGCAAAAGCTGACGAGGCTATGCGTGTGCTTGCCGCAAGCGGTGAAAAGGCATACATAATCGGTGAGCTTGTAAATGGAAATCAAGAGGTAGAAATATGCTAAAGAGAATTGCTGTGCTTGTTTCGGGCGGCGGCACTAATCTTCAGGCATTGATTGATGCACAAAAAAGCGGTATTATCAAAAGCGGCGAGATTGTTGCGGTTGTATCCAATAAGCCTGATGTATATGCACTTGAAAGAGCAAAAAATGCAGGTATTGAAACGGCTGTCATAACCAAAAAGGAGTATGGCAGCGAGTTTGACAGTAAGCTTGCGGAATATCTGACCGAAAAGAAGGTTGACGTGGTTGTTCTTGCTGGCTTTCTTGCCATTATCGGCAAGCCGCTTCTTGACGCATTTCCAAACAGAATTATAAACGTACACCCATCGCTGATACCGTCCTTTTGCGGTGAAGGCTTTTACGGCTTGAAAGTTCACGAGGCTGCACTTGAGTACGGTGTAAAGGTTACGGGTGCTACCGTGCATTTTGTCAATGAAATTACCGACGGCGGAAAGATTATAATGCAGAAAGCGGTTGAAATCAAGGACGGCGACACTCCCGAAATACTGCAAAAGCGTGTAATGGAAGAGGCAGAATGGAAGATATTGCCCGAAGCTTGTGAAAAGCTTTGTGCTGATTTATGAGGAGGAAATTTTGTGAAAACCTTAAATATATATGAAGAATTGAAAAGTAACGCATACCCTGGCAGAGGTATTGTAATAGGTAAAACTCCAAATGGTAAGTATGCGGCAACAGCATATTTTATTATGGGCAGAAGCGAAAACAGCCGTAACCGTGTGTTTGTAACCGACGGCGACGGAATAAGAACAGAGGCATTTGACCCGTCAAAGCTTTCTGACCCACACCTTATCATATACGCACCTGTGCGTGTTCTCGGAAACAAGACAATCGTTACAAACGGTGACCAGACCGATACGATTTACGAGCTTATGGACAGACAGATGACCTTTGAACAGTCCTTGCGTACCCGTGAATATGAGGACGACGCACCGAATTATACACCGAGAATTTCGGGTATTATGCGTATGGAAAATGACGGCTTTAATTATGCTATGTCAATTCTGAAATCTGCAAACGGTAATCCTGATTCGTGCAGACGTTATACCTTCAGTTATACAAACCCGATTTCGGGCGAAGGTCATTTTATCCATACATATATGGGCGACGGCAATCCCTTGCCGAGCTTTGAGGGTGAGCCTAAGCAGGTGGAAATGTACGACGATATGGACGAATTTTCCGATAAGCTCTGGGACGCTCTTAACGAGGATAACAAGGTATCGCTTTTTGTAAGATACATTGATTTGGAAACAGGCGAAACAAGGAGCAAGATTTACAATAAAAATAAATAAGGTGGTATATACAATGAAAGAAATGCAGTTAAAGTACGGCTGTAACCCTAACCAGAAGCCGTCGAGAGTATTTATGAAGGAGGGCGAGCTGCCGATTGAGGTTTTAAACGGCAAGCCCGGTTACATTAACCTTTTGGACGCATTCAACGGCTGGCAGCTTGTAAAGGAGCTTAAAAAGGCAACGGGACTTCCTGCCGCAACAAGCTTCAAGCACGTTTCACCTGCGGGTGCGGCTGTAGGACTTGAGCTTTCTGATACACTCAAAAAGATTTATTGGGTAGACGATTTGGAGCTTTCACCGCTCGCAAACGCATATGCAAGAGCGAGAGGTGCTGATAGAATGAGCAGCTACGGTGATTTTATCGCACTTTCAGATACCTGTGATGTTCCGACCGCAAAGATGATTTTCCGTGAGGTTTCCGACGGTGTAATCGCACCCGACTACGAGCCTGAAGCACTTGAGATTTTAAAGGGCAAGCGTAAGGGTACATACAATATAATCAAGATTGATAAGGACTACACTCCTGCTCCGATTGAAACAAAGGACGTTTTCGGTATCACCTTTGAACAGGGCAGAAACGAGCTTGATATCAATGAGGAGCTTTTGGCTAACATTGTTACAGATAACAAGGATATGCCCGAGGAGGCAAAGCGTGATTTGATGATTGCACTTATTACGCTGAAATATACACAGTCAAACAGTGTTTGCTATGTAAAGGACGGACAGGCAATCGGTATCGGTGCAGGTCAGCAGTCAAGAATACACTGCACAAGGCTTGCAGGTAATAAAGCTGATGTCTGGTGGCTCAGACAGGCTCCGCAGGTGCTTGGTCTTAAGTTTAAGGACGATATCCGCCGTGCCGACAGAGATAATGCGATTGACGTATATATCTCCGACGAGTATGAGGACGTTCTTGCCGAGGGTGAATGGCAGAAGATTTTCACCGAAAAGCCCGTGCCTTTCACAAGAGAAGAGCAGAAAAAATGGCTTGCCGAGAATAAGAATGTTGCACTCGGCTCCGATGCGTTCTTCCCGTTCGGCGACAATATCGAGCGTGCCAAAAAGAGCGGTGTTAAGTACATTGCACAGCCGGGCGGCTCTATCAGGGACGACAATGTAATCGAAACCTGCAACAAGTATAATATGGCGATGTCATTTACGGGAATAAGATTATTCCATCACTAATGGCTGTCTGAAAATGCACAGAACGTGCTAAGAACTGCAAGCAAACCGCACCACTCGAAGTACACTCGTACGTCGTCGGGTGCGTTTTGTTTGTTCTGCATTATAGGAGGTTGATATGAAAGGTTTATATATCCACATACCGTTTTGTGTAAAAAAATGCAAATACTGCGATTTTATATCCTTTACCGCAGGTGACAAGGAAGCATATATTACAGCACTCTGCCGTGAGCTTGACGCATACAAGGGTGAGGAGATAGATACTGTGTTTATCGGCGGCGGAACACCTACCTCGCTGCCGAATGAGCTTATAAAACGGCTGTTTTTGCATATAAGAAATACATTCACAATAAAAACGGACGCAGAATGGAGTGTTGAAGCAAACCCGAAAACGGTTGACGGAGAAAAGCTTATGCTGCTCCGTGATTTGGGTGCAAACCGCATATCTGTCGGCGTTCAGAGCTTTTCCGATAATGAGCTTCAAAAAATCGGCAGAGTGCATACGGCGAAAGAGGCGGCTGAAACAATAGAGCTTGTAAAAAGATATTTTGATAATGTCAACCTTGACCTTATTTCGGCACTGCCCGAACAGAGCCTTTCAAGCTTTATAACCACGGTTGACACCGCAATCTCACTAAACCCTGACCATATTTCCTGCTATTCGCTGATTTTAGAGGAGGGGACTCCTCTTTATAACGAGCATATCAGCTCGCCGCTTAACATTCCCGATGAGGAAACCGAACGTGAAATGTATTTTAAAGCCTCCGAAATGCTTGCAAAAGCAGGGTACAACCGCTATGAAATATCCAATTTCGCAAAATTCGGCAGGGAGTGTAGGCATAATCTTAAATATTGGCACTGTGATGACTATATCGGAGCAGGAATTGCGGCACATTCGCTGATAAACGGCGTCCGCAGAGAAAATACCACAGATATGACGGAGTATATGAACGGCAATTATTTAAAGGAAAGCGTTACACTTGATATATCGGATAAAATTTCGGAATATATTATTATGGCATTTCGGCTTACAGAGGGTATATCCGAAACGAAATTTCAGCGTAAATTCGGACTGAACTTCAAAAAGGAGTATAACAGTCAGCTTGCTCGCTTTGAAAAGCTCGGTTTAATAGAAAAAACAACAATAGGCTACCGCCTTACTGACAACGGAATAAGCGTTTCAAACAGCGTACTTTGCGAATTTGTGTGTCCTATTTATGAATATTTTGTAAAAATGGTAAATTATCCTTGACAAATACGTAAAATAGTGTTATCTTAGTATTGTTAGCACTCGGATTAAGTGAGTGCTAACAACTCCGATTGACAAGGAGGGTGGAAGTTGGATTTATCGGACAGAAAACAAAAAATACTTCAGGCGATAATCGACGAGTATATCGGAACGGCAGAGCCTGTTGGCTCAAGGGCGATATCAAAGCGGAATGAGCTTGGACTTTCGAGTGCAACAATCCGAAATGAGATGGCTGACCTTGAGGATATGGGATATCTGGTAAAGCCGCACACCTCCGCAGGACGAATACCGTCCGATATCGGATACAGATTTTATGTCAATTCGCTGATGCAGCGTTATCAGATAAGTGTTGAAGCGGTAGAACGACTCAAGGAGGAGCTTTTCAACAGAGTAAATCAGCTTGACGTGCTTATTAAAAAGGCGGGCGTTATGGCATCTGTTCTGACCGAATACACGACCGTGTTTACAGCACCGTCGCTCGGCAGGTCGGTTATTAGAAAGCTTGATATTATCAGTATGTCGGGAGCGAACAGTCTGCTCCTTCTGGTAACAAAGGCAGGTCTTGTTAAGAACAAGATGATTGACGCTGCCGTAGACGATTATGAGGCAGCAGAGCTGACCGCTGCAATCAACAGAGTACTTTCGGGAAAGACCTGCGACGAGATAACAGAGTCGGATTTTGAAGAAATCTGTGAGCTGGCATTGAGGGAAACTGATATTGATGAGAGAAAAATTTCACTTGTAATCGGGTACGTGGCCGAATGGATACGGACACTCGGCGAAAGCGAGGTTTTTGTCAACAATTCAAGAGCGATACTTCAGTATCCTGAATTTTCCAATGTAGGAAAAGCTCGTGAAATGCTCGATTTTCTGGAGGATAAGGATAATCTTATAAAGATTATGGAAAGTGGGCATAATACCGAGGGAGTCGGCATAAAAATCGGAGCGGAAAATGATTTTAAGGAGCTTGAAAATACTTCGCTTGTAACGGTTGATTACAAGATTGGCGACAGAACGCTCGGACAGATTGCGGTTATAGGTCCCAAGCGTATGAATTACGCAAAGGTTATTGCAAGCCTTGATTTGATTTCGACGCAGATTGACAGTATTTTGAAGCAATTTACAGAAGGTGAGGGTTAGTATGAGTAAGGAAAAATCCCCTGAAACAGAGGAAATCATAGAGGAAACCGTCTGTGAGGAAGAAGCTTGCGAGGAGCAGGCAGAGCCTTCGGCGGAGGATAAATACAAGGAGCTTGAGGATAAGTATTTGAGGCTTTGTGCCGAGTATGACAACTATCAGAAGCGTACAACACGTGAAAAGGAGGCTCGCTACGGTGATGCTGTAATTGACACTGCATCGGCATTCCTGCCCGTAATGGACGATTTGTCGAGAGCACTCGAGCTTGAGGTCACAAGCGATGAGGCTGTTAAGGTTAAGGAGGGTGTTGAGCTTGTTGCAAAGAAGCTTAAAGAAGTTCTTTCCAAGCTTGATATTGAGGAAATTGCCGCTGTCGGCGAGGAATTTGACCCCAATCTCCACAATGCAATTCAGCACGTAGAGGACGATACGGTAACTGAAAACACGGTTGTTGAGGAGTATATGAAGGGTTACATCTACAAGGGTACGAGAGTTGTCCGTCATTCGATGGTCAAGGTGGCAAATTAAGCGTTTTTACGCATTAACATAGATTACATTAAATATTGGAGGAATTTATTATGGCAAAGATTATTGGTATAGACTTGGGTACAACAAACAGCTGTGTAGCTGTTATCGAGGGCGGTAATCCGACCGTTATCGCAAACTCCGAGGGCGGAAGAACAACTCCGTCTGTTGTTGCGTTCAAAAAGGACGGCGAGAGAATTGTCGGTCAGGTTGCAAAAAGACAGGCAGTTACAAACGCTGACAGAACAATTATGTCCATTAAGCGTGAGATGGGTAGTGCATATACAGTATCCATCGACGATAAGGCATACACACCGCAGGAAATTTCTGCAATGATTTTGACAAAGCTCAAGCAGGACGCAGAAAGCTACCTCGGCGAAACGGTTTCACAGGCTGTTATCACCGTTCCTGCATACTTCTCCGACTCACAGCGTCAGGCAACAAAGGACGCGGGTAAGATTGCAGGTCTTGAGGTTCTTCGTATTATCAACGAGCCGACAGCGGCAGCTCTTGCTTACGGTATGAATGACACCGACCAGAAGGTTATGGTTTATGACCTCGGCGGCGGTACTTTTGACGTATCTATCCTCGAAATCGGTGACGGTGTGTTTGAGGTGCTTTCAACAAACGGTGACACAAGACTCGGCGGCGACGATTTTGACGACAGAATTATTAACTACCTTGTAACAGAATTCAAGAAGGAGAGCGGAATTGACCTTTCAAACGACAAAACTGCTATGCAACGTTTGAAGGAGGCTGCCGAAAAGTCCAAGATTGAGCTTTCGGGTATGGTTACATCAAATATCAACCTTCCGTTCATCACAGTTGATCAGGACGGTCCGAAGCATATGGACATCACTCTTACAAAGGCTAAGTTTGATGAGCTTACAGCTGATTTGGTACAAAAGACAATCGTTTGTATCAGAAATGCTATGAAGGACGCAGGTCTTTCAAAGAGCGATATTGATAAGGTACTTCTTGTCGGCGGTTCTTCAAGAATCCCTGCCGTTCAGGAGGCTGTTAAGAACGAAATGGGTCAGGAGCCGCACAAGGGCATCAACCCCGATGAGTGTGTTGCTATCGGTGCTGCCGTTCAGGCAGGTGTACTCGGCGGCGATGTTAAGGATTTGCTCCTTCTCGATGTTACTCCGCTGTCACTCGGTATCGAAACAATGGGCGGTGTATTCACAAGACTTATCGACAGAAATACAACAATCCCGACCAAGAAATCACAGATTTTCTCAACCGCTGCAGACGGACAGACAAGTGTTGAGGTACACGTATTGCAGGGTGAGCGTGATATGGCACAGTACAACAAAACTCTCGGCCGCTTCAGCCTGACAGGTATTGCTCCCGCACCCAGAGGTGTACCCCAGATTGAGGTAACCTTTGATATCGACGCAAACGGTATTGTTAAGGTTTCCGCAAAGGATATGGGTACAGGTAACGAGCAGAAGATTACCATTACATCATCTTCAAATCTCTCCGACGAGGATATCGACCGTGCGGTAAAAGAGGCTGAAAAGTACGCTGAGGAAGATAAGAAGCGTAAGGAAGAGGTTGAAACAAGAAATAACGCAGAGAGCATAGTATATCAGTGTGAAAAGACTCTCGGCGAGCTTGGCGACAAGATTGACGCTGGCGATAAGGCTGAGGTTGAGGCAGAAATTGCAAAGGTTAAAGAGGCTCTCGGCGGTACTGACAGCGAGGCTATCAAGAATGCAACAGATGCTTTGCAGCAGAAGTTCTACAAGATTTCCGAAAAGCTTTATCAGCAGGCAAATCCGCAGGGCGGTGCACAGGGCTTTGACCCGAACAATTTCGCAGGCGGTGCAAACCCGAACGGTGCAGCAGGTGCAGATAATGTGTACGAGGCTGACTACCGTGAGGTAGACGAGGATAAATAATTGTAAAATAACGGGGCTGTCGTTCGGCAGCCCCTAAATGTTGAAAAAATTACCGTAATACTATTTACAAAATCGACAGTATTTGATATAATTACTGTGTTTGAGGTGAATTTTAGTGGCAGATAAGAGAGATTATTATGAAGTGCTTGGCGTAAGCAAGGGCGCAAGTGATGATGAAATAAAGAAAGCATACC
>JAFULX010000157.1 GCA_017483065.1 Clostridia bacterium
TCGTCCTTTTTCTGCTTGATGCTCTCTCTAATTTCCTCATAAGCAATCGGGTCGAGGTATTTAAGACTCAAATCCTCAAGCTCTGACTTGATTTTTGACATACCGAGCCTGTGTGCCAATGGTGCGTACACGTCAAGTGTTTCCTTTGAAATGGCAAGCTGACGGTCGGGACGCATATATTTGAGCGTCCGCATATTATGCAGACGGTCAATCAGCTTGATGATAACCACTCGGATATCCTTCGCCATCGCAAGGAACATCTTACGGAGGTTTTCCACCTGCTGCTCCTCACGGGTGTTGTATTGCAGCTTTTTCAGCTTTGTAACACCGTCGACAATATCGGCAACGTCCGAGCCGAAAAGTGCTTTTATATCATCAAATGTGAAGGGTGTATCCTCGATTACATCGTGCAAAAGTGCCGCCGATATACCCACAACATCCATTTCA
This sequence comes from Clostridia bacterium, assembly GCA_017483065.1. Lineage (GTDB taxonomy): Bacteria > Bacillota > Clostridia > UBA1381 > UBA1381 > HGM11525. The sequence continues at coordinate 448 of JAFULX010000157.1, forward strand.
AGCTCTGCCGCAATGTGTGCAATGCGAACGGGATGCTCAATATAGTCCTCGCCCGATTTCCTCTTTTGCCCACGGTGTGCCGACTTTGCAAGCCGATATGCGATATATACCATATCGGTATTGGAATGGGGAGCGTAGCCGTTTATCATAGCTATCACTTCTTCGATAATCTTATCGTGCTCGGTATTCTCTGATGATACCACTTTCTCGGGATATATCAGTACCTCTTTTTCACTCATACCCTTCACCTCCTTAGCTTACATATTATTTGAACTGTGCTTTTTAAGGTCTTTAAGCAAAATCTGCACACTCTCCGTACCCTGATAAAAGTTTATGTCTACCGAAAAGGCAACGTCCACAACGTCACCGTTTTTGAAAAATGCGGCATACTCTGCCATAGAAAAACCAATTGCAGGTATTTGTACACCGTCAGCTGCAAGCCTCATTCTGAGGTGCTTTTTGTCCGCACCGACGGTATCTATTGCTGTAATCTTAGCACCGAGAACGGAAAATACAGGCTTTTCATTATCCGTACCAAACGGTTCTAAGCGTTTTAATGCCTTTGCAAACGGCAGGCTGACCGTTTCAGGCTTTACTCTGCAATCTATATCAACCTTAGGTATCATATCCTGTTCGGTAAGTACCGATGCCGCATATTTATTTATCGCAGCGGTAAAAGCGTCTATCGAATCCATATTTATACCAAGTCCTGCCGCCTGACTGTGACCGCCGAAATTTGTCAGATATTCCTCTGTGGCACACAGTGCGTCGAAAAGGTTAAAGCCAGAGATTGAACGTCCGCTGCCCTTGCCAACGCCGTTTTCGTATGAAATAAGTATGCACGGCTTGTAAAAACGCTCGCAAATTCTTGACGCAACAATCCCGATAACTCCGTGATGCCAGCCCTCGCCCGCAAGCACTATCACCTGCTTTTTGTCAAAAGCGGCGTCCTTCATCACCTTATCCATAGCCTCGTCGTATATCTGCTGTTCGGTTTCCTGTCTGCTGCGGTTGGCACCGTCAAGCTCGGAGGCAATTTTACGCACCTCGTCCAAGTCTTGTTCTATCAAAAGCTTTACGGCAGTATCGGCACTCCCTATACGTCCTGCAGCATTCAGCCTTGGTGCAACGCTGAAAGCAACGGTTGCAGCATCAATTGGTCTTGAAAGTGCGCCCGAAACCTCCAGAAGCGTGCGGATACCACGATTTCCGCCCTTTTTCATAATTTCAATGCCGTATTCTATTATTATTCTGTTTTCATCGGTAACCGATACAACATCAGCAATCGTACCCACAGCGGCAAGCTCTGCATACTGCATAAATACGTCCTTTGCACTTCTGCCTCGCTTTATCGCAACGGCAAGTGCAGTCTTGAACGCAACACCAACTCCTGCAAGAGCGTCAAAGGGATATTCACTGTCGGCACGCTTGGGATTCACAACAGCAACAGCTCTGGGAAGCTCCTCTTTACAGGTGTGGTGGTCGGTTATAATCACGTCTAGCTTCTGCGTTCTGGCAAACTCCACCTCACCGACAGCAGTTATTCCGCAGTCAACCGTTACCATCAGCTTTGCACCGCTTTTTGCAATGCGGTTAATTGCCATAATGTTTATGCCGTATCCCTCATTCACACGGTCGGGGATATAATAATCAACGTCCGCTCCCTCGCCCTTCAAAAAGCTGTACAGAAGCACCGTCGAGGTAATGCCGTCGACATCGTAATCGCCGTAGATGACAATCTTCTCGCCGTTTTCAATTGCAGACACAATCCGTTCCGCCGCCTGCTCCATATCGGGCAGGTCAAAGGGGTTGTGAACACCGCTCAGGGGTTTTTGCAGAAAAACCTTCGCCGCCTCGCCGTCCTTTATTCCTCTGTTGAATAAAATTGTCGATATTACGGGCGGCATACGGTACTTTTCGGAAAAGGCTTTCAGCTCGCCCATATCGGTGCCCCGATTTTTATAGCACCATATTTTATTTCGCATATTTTTCTCCATTAAACTATTTCTGTTATTATATCATTTTTCAAAGATTTTTTCAAGCTTTTTTGCATATTTTAACTATGTTTGTAAAGAATATTTAATGTCGGAAAACCGACCGAGGCACGCACCCCTTAAAAGTTCGCCGAAAGGGGTGTCAAAATGCCGTATTCAAGGCGACGGAAAGGTATGAAAAAGCTATGGAAAACCGTAACAATTACCAGAACGAAAAGCAGAACAAGCAGCAAAATCAACAGCAAAGCAGCCAAAACTGCCCGACATCAAAGCAGGAAAAGACAAACAAAAAGGAAAACGAGAAGAAAAACTAACCTCCTTTTGTCTTTTTGAAAATCCTCCCTAAAATTAAGTAAAAGCGACTGATAATACTACTTATCAGTCGCTTTTACTCTGTTTTAAATTGAACAGCCTTTATCGTTCAATCAATGATGTACCCGTCATTTCTTCAGGCTTATCAAGTCCCATCATATCGAGCATAGTGGGTGCAAGGTCACCGAGCTTGCCGTGTGCAAGCTTGACATTGCCCTCGCCGATTACGATTAAGGGAACGGGGTTGGTGGTATGAGCCGTGAAAACATCACCCGTTTCGGGGTCGGCAAGACAATCGGCATTACCGTGGTCTGCGGTAATAAGCACCTTGCCGTTATGCTCCAAAATCTTGTCCACAACCTTGCCCACGCACTCGTCAACCGCCTCAACAGCCTTTACAGCCGCATCAAAAATACCTGTATGACCGACCATATCGCAGTTTGCGAAGTTTAGTATGATTACATCAAATTTATCCTCGTCAATCGCCTCCAAAACAGCGTCGGTTACCTCATATGCACTCATTTCGGGCTTCAAATCGAAGGTCGGCACATCGGGGGACTGGATAAGAATTCTGTCCTCGCCGTCAAATTGTGTTTCCTCACCGCCGTTAAAGAAGAAGGTAACGTGTGCATATTTCTGTGTTTCGGCAATTCTTAATTGTGTAAGACCCTTTTTGCTCACATATTCACCAAAGGTCATTGTAAGCTCCTCGGGAGGATATGCAACGGCAACATTCGGCATAAGAGCGTCATACTGTGCCATACATACAAAATAATTTTTGAAATAACCATTTTTGCGTACAAAGCCGTCAAATGCAGGGTCTGCAA
>JAFULX010000158.1 GCA_017483065.1 Clostridia bacterium
GCATACTCCCAAGGGATATATATGGCATATTGCACTTATTGTACAGGCACTAACAAGTGAGGATATTAACGAAATTAAAGAGCTTTTGAAGGTGCTGCAGCAGACAGATGCCGACACCTGCTATATGCATGAATCCTTTAATCCCGACAACCCCAATGAATTTACCAGAGCTTGGTTTTCGTGGGCGGACGGCTTGTTTGCTCAGCTGATTTTAAAGCTTTACGAAAAAGGATTGTTGGAAAATATTGTTTAATGAGAGCAAAGACGTGATGGAATTTTGCCTATAAATATGATTGATTTCATAAAAGGAAATGAGTATCTTTAATTTCTATTTATGAAAAAACACAATATGCCTTGTCATCTCACCGATATAGGTGTTAATAAATCTGATAAAACATTCAATGAATATTACGAGCATATTTGCAATAGTAGTGCAATTAACAAGGAGGACAAAGCTGAGTGCGACAGAATTAAGGGGTCATTATATGCAGAAAGTTTGTATATATTAATTAACAATATGGGAGTATAGCTTTTTTTTAAAAATGTTGCATTTATAAAAAACATATGTTATAATATGGCTTGTACATACAACAGAAGGGAAGCGTTTCATATGAAATATGAAGTATTCAATTTAAGAAAAGAGCCGATAAACGGTTTTATGCCGACTCTGAGAGCATACATAATCAATGATGACAGTACCTATCCCGAAGGAAGAATGCGTCCTGCCGTGCTTGTCTGTCCTGGCGGCGGTTATGGCTTTTGTTCGCAGCGGGAGGCAGAGCCGATTGCGTTGCAGTATATGGCGGCAGGCTACCACGCATTTGTGCTTGATTATGCCGTTGCTCCCGATAACTGCTATCCTGAAGCGCAAAAGAATGCCTCTGACGCAATCCGTCTTATCAGACAGAATGCCGATGAGTGGGGACTTGACAAGAATAAAATTGCAATAATGGGCTTTTCGGCAGGTGGTCACCTTGCCGCTTCAATTGCGACCATGTGGGACGAGGAGCCGATTAAGACGGAGGACGGAAGCAACCGCCCGAATGCGGCGATTTTGTGCTATCCTGTTATAAGCTCTAAAAAAGGTGTTGCACACGAAGGCTCATTTGACAACCTGTGCAGAGACGATAAGGAGCTTAGAGAAAGAATGTCGCTTGAGGACAGAGTAAGCGAAAAAACTTCGCCGTGCTTCCTTTGGCATACCTTTGAGGATCAAGCTGTACCGGTGGAAAACAGCCTTCTGTTTGCGATGGCACTAAAAAAAGCAGGCGTTTCCTGCGAAATGCACATTTTTCCGCACGGACCGCACGGATTATCACTTGCAAATTCCGATACGGCTGCTGGTGAGGGTGGTATTGTACCTCGTGTACAGGAGTGGATACCTCTTTCAATAAAGTGGCTGAACGACTTATTTGAGAAGACTAAATTAGGAAATTAAATGAGCTGCTGCGGCAATTTTGCTGCAGCAGTCTTACTGTAAAAGGAGAAAGCAATGATAAAAATACTTTTTGTATGCCACGGCAATATTTGCCGTTCGCCGATGGCGGAATTTGTTATGAAGGATTTGACGGTAAAGGCAGGTTTGGACGTATATATAGCCTCCGCCGCAACCAGTACGGAGGAAATCGGTAGCCCTGTTCACCGAGGCACGAGAAATAAGCTTGCCGAGTACGGAATTTCAACCGACGGAAAGAGTGCGGTTCAAATGACCAAAGCCGACTATGCAAAATATGACTATATAATAGGTATGGACAGTGCGAATATCAGAAATATACTGCGTATTACAGGCGGCGACTTTGACAACAAGGTATCCAAGCTTCTCTCTTTTGCAGGCAACGACGGAGATATCGCCGACCCGTGGTACACAGGCAATTTTGACGATACTTACGAAGATGTTCTTGCAGGCTGTAAAGCTTTGCTTAATAAAATTCTGACAGATTGACATTCATTAGAAAAAACTGTATAATTACTCTTGACAAACCCTGAAATGAGGAGTATAATAGACTTTAGCGATTTAGCAAGATAAAGCGGAAAGGATAAAGCATATGGCTGAATGGAACAGACATACACCGAACGGTGTGTGCGATATACTTGCGGACGAATGTGCGGCAAAAAAAGAAATTGAATCAACTATATGGAATGTGTTTGCATCTATGGGATACAGGGAGGTTGAGCTTCCGACCTTTGAATATTACGATGTTTTCGCAAATTCGGGCGGTCAGATTTCACAGGAGAATATGTTCAAGTTCTTTGACGAGCGTGGCAGAATTTTGACACTGCGTCCTGATATTACTACGTCAATTGCGAGAATGGCAGCGACGAAGGAGGATTTGTCCGTACTGCCGAAAAGGTACTGCTACACGGGCAATGTATTCCGTGCCGAGGAAACACAGGGTGCCCGTCAGCGTGAGTTTACACAGGCAGGAATTGAGCTTATAGGAGCATACTCACCCGAAGCTGACGCAGAGGTTATTGCGGCGGCGATTGAGGCAGTTATTGCTGTGGGAATTGACGAATTTTCAATGGAAATTGGACAGGTTACGTTTTTTAACGGACTTGTCGAGCAGGCAGGACTTTCGGCGGAACAGACCGAAAAGCTTAGAGAGCGTATCGACTCGAAGGATACGCTTGGTATTCGTGAAATGGTTTCCAGACTTGATATAGGCAATGATATCAAAAAGCTCCTTTCCGAGCTTCCGTCGCTGTTTGGGACAGCAGAGGTACTGGATAGAGCAGATGTCGAAGGACTTAATGCAACTTCTAAGGCGGCTCTTGATAATATCAGAAGAATTTATGAGCTGTTAACTCTCTACGGTCTTGAAAAGTTCATTTCTATCGACCTCGGAATGTTACAGAGTATTGATTACTATACAGGTACTATCTTCAAATGCTATACACACGGCGTAGGCTTCCCGATTTGTGCTGGCGGCAGATATGATAATCTTGTCGGACATTTCGGAGTGAATGTAGGAGCTGTCGGTGCTGCGTTTGGTATTAACCGTATGATGACCGCACTTCGCTCGAAGGGTACAGCGGCACATTCTTTGCCGAGTGTCAGCGTTGTGTTTGCCGAAAAGAACGCTGAGGGTATCGCATACGACCTTGCTTATACTCTCCGTCTGAACGGCTGTCTTATTGAAGGCTATATCGGCGGCGGTGATTACAAGGAGTGCGAGGAGTACTGCAAACGCATAAACGCAGGCTCTATGATGCGTGTACACGCTGATGGATTGCTTCAGATAAAAGATTTCATAAGAGGTGACATCACTGAAACCACAGCCGAGGAATTTTTAGGCTTCTACGAGGACGACTGCGACTGCGGCGAGCATCATCACGACCATGACTGTGATTGCGGACACTGCCACTAATACAATCGGTAAATGAGGAGTACACTATGGAATATTTAACTATTGCCCTTGCGAAGGGCAGACTTGCAGAGCTTGCGATGGATATGTTCACTGCAATCGGAATGGATTGCTCCGAAATGAAGGAGAAGTCAAGAAAGCTAATTTTCACAGATGAAAAAAATAAGGTAAAGTTTATTCTTGTAAAAGCGTCCGATGTTCCTACCTATGTTGAATACGGTGCCGCTGATATTGGTATTGTCGGCAAGGATACGCTCTTGGAGGAGGGCAGAAACCTTTACGAGATGATAAATCTCGGGTTTGGCAAATGCAGAATGTGTGTCTGCGGCAAGCCTGAAATGAAGGATAAAATTTTCATGATGAACAACCTGAAGGTTGCGTCTAAATACACCCATATTGCCGAGAAATTTTTCAGGGACGAAAAGGGTCAGACTGTCGAGCTTATCAAGCTTAACGGCTCTGTCGAGCTTGCTCCGCTTGTCGGGTTATCCGATGTAATTGTTGATATAGTCGAAAGCGGCAAAACCCTGTACGAGAACGGCCTTGACGTACTTTATGAGGTTTGTGAGTTGTCTGCGTGGTTTGTTGTAAACCGTGTAAGTATGAAGATGCACACCGAACGCATTATGAATATTGTTGAAGGCTTTAATAACATTATATCCGAGGAGAAGTGAAAATGAGGATTTATCCTGCAATAGATATCAAGGACGGAAAATGCGTCCGCTTGTTAAAAGGACGTTTTGACCAAGTCACCGTCTACGGTGATAACCCTGCCGAAATGGCTTGTAAATGGGAAAGTGAGGGCGGTGAGTTTATACACGTTGTAGACCTTGACGGTGCGAAATTCGGTCACGGTGTAAATGCCGCAATTATAACCGAAATTTGCAAGAATGTCAGCGTACCTGTACAGACAGGCGGCGGCATACGTACAATGGAGGACATTGAAGCAAAGCTTGCCTGCGGCGTAAACCGTGTTATAATCGGCACTTCGGCGGTCAGAAATGAGGACTTTGTACGTGAGGCTGTTAAAAAGTACGGCGAAAAAATTGTAATCGGCATTGACGCAAAGGACGGTATGGTTGCCGTTGAAGGCTGGGAGGAGGTTTCCGCCTTCGGTGCGGTTGAATTTGCTAAAAGAATGGAAGCACTCGGTGTTAAGACAATTATTTATACCGATATTGCAACCGACGGAACGCTTGCAGGTCCAAATGTTGAGGCAATGCGGGAAATGGTCGAAAACGTGTCAATGGACGTAATTGCGTCGGGCGGTGTAGGTACGCTTGAACATATCAAATCGCTTGTACCGACAGGCGTTGAGGGTGTTATTGTTGGCAGGGCACTTTATACTGATAGTGTAAAGCTTGCCGAGGCTGTAGCTTTGTGCAAATAAGGAGGATTATATAATGGAAGAGCTTTTAATGGAAATAAAATTTGACCAAAACGGTCTTATACCTGCTGTCGTACAGGATAATGCGAGCAAAAAGGTGCTTATGGTTGCGTATATGAATGAGGAAAGCCTGAAAATGACGCTTGAAAGCGGTAAGGCAACCTTTTACTCAAGAAGCCGCAGCGAGCTTTGGGTTAAGGGTGCTACAAGCGGAAATTATATGAACGTTGTTTCGGTAGACGTTGACTGCGATGCCGATTGCCTTTTGATTTCGGTGAATCCCGACGGTCCTGCTTGTCATACAGGCAAGGAAAGCTGTTTTTACCGTCGTGTTGAGGACGGAAAACTCACAGATGCTCCCGAAACGCTCGGCGTAGGGATTTTGCCCGAGCTACAGGCTGTTGCGGAAGACAGACTTAAAAACCCGAAAGAGGGCAGTTATACCAATTACCTCTTTGAAAAGGGCGAGGATAAGATTTTGAAAAAGGTCGGCGAAGAGGCGGCAGAGGTCGTAATCGCGGGCAAAAACCGCAGCAAGTCGGAAATCAGCTATGAAACAGCAGACCTTTTGTATCATCTTACCGTTATGCTTGTAGACAACGGTATGTCGTGGCAGGATATCTTCAATGAGCTTGAAAAGCGAAGATGATTTCGGTAATTGATATCGGCTCGAACACAATTCGGGCATCAGTATATGAGCGAAACGGAGAACAACTTGTAGAGGTAGAAAATTTCGGCGAAAAATCTACGATTTTTGAGCATACCGAAAACGGAATACTTACACCCTGCGGTATCGCAGAGCTCACGCAAACGCTCTTAAAACTTACATCTTCACTCAAAAATACACCTGCGGCTTTTGCTACCGCTGCGTTTCGAGATTTGAAAAACGGCGGCGAGGTTCGTGCATATATTAAGAAGGAAACAGGAATTGACGTAGAGCTTTTGTCGGGCGAGACAGAGGCGGAATGTGATTATCTGAGCCTTAAAAGTAAAATTGGAAGCTGCTCTGGCATAGGTCTTGACCTCGGTGGCGGAAGCTGTCAGATTTTTGCTTTTGACAAGGACGGAGTCAGTGAAAGCATTTCGCTGCCGTTAGGTGTAAAACGCTTAAAACGTGAACTTGTGTCGGGCATTATCCCGACTGATGAGGAACGTGAAATCATATATAATTATGTAAAAACACGAATAAAAACCTCAAAATCTGCAAATACTCTCTATATAATGGGTGGAACTGCGAGGGCAATTTTAAAGCTTGCATTAGCAGTTGTAGGTAAGAAAGAAGCTATGATTACGCAGGACGAACTAAAAAGCCTTGCCGATTTTTCACTCGACGAATCCTTCTTGCCGATTGTAAAGGCTGTTGTAAAAAAGAGATTTGATACAGTGGGAATAGGTGCGGTAGTGATTTCGGCAATAGCTGAAAAAGTAGCGTCGCAAAGAATAGAAATCGTCGATTGCAGCGTCAGAGAGGGATATATAATAAGAAATCAGCTTAAAAATCCGTAAATTTTTTGCGGATTTTTCGCATATCTAAGCCGTTTTTGCAGAAAAAGAAAAAATTTTTGAAAAAAATTAAAAAAAAGTGTTGACAAGGAGGGAGAGATGTGGTAATATAATAAAGCTGTCGCCGATGACGACAGAATGTACTTTGAAAAATGAACAGTGCAGAGTTCTTGTCAAGCATACTTAAGAGAGTATGTAAA
>JAFULX010000159.1 GCA_017483065.1 Clostridia bacterium
ATTTCTTTATTTTCCAAATAGCGCATTTTACCAAGCATTATCAGACAGTTGGTATCGGTATAAGGTCGGTTGTAGATATATGGATATACCTCAGAAAATTTGCTGATAAACTCGATTGGGAGTATATTGACCGAGAGCTTGATAAGCTTGGAATGAAAGAGTTTGCGTATAATATATTCAAGCTTTGTGATGTTTGGTTTGAGGGTGTCACGTCTGAGGAAAAAATTGACGGTATGGCGGAGTATATTCTCACAAGTGTAGTTTACGGCAGAACGGATACAAGCATACGGATACAGAAAATGAATAACGGAAGAAGCGGCAAAACACGCATAGAGGTAATTTTTCCGAGCTATAAGGCGATGTCGGTGCTATATCCGTCTTTGAAAAAATGTCCGTATTTGCTGCCGTTTTACTGGATAAAACGTCTTACGGTTAAATTCGCTGACGGTTCTTGGAAAATATATCTTGACAGACAATCGGAGTACAGTGACGAAAAGATAAGTCAGATTGAAAAGCATTTTCGTGATATCGGACTAAAATGAGAAAAACAGGCATTAAGCCTGTTTTTTCGTTACACAAAAAATGCTGACCTGTAAAAATCACAGGTCAGCATTAAATTTATGCGATTACTTATTTGCAAGCTCTACAAGATGCTCATACTTAGCCTTTGCATCAGCACAAGCCTTTGCGAACAGCTCTTTTGCTCTTTCGGGGTTAGAACGAGCAAGTGAGTTGTAACGAACCTCACCCATAAGGAAGTCCTCATAGCTTAAGGTCGGCTCTTTAGAGTCGAGCTGGAACGGGTTTTTGCCTTCAAGAGCAAGTCTGGGGTCATATCTGAACAAGTGCCAGTAACCCGACTGTACAGCTTTCTTTTCCTCTGTCTGTGCATTGCTCATACCGCCCTTGATACCGTGGTTGATACACGGAGCATAAGCGATGATGATTGACGGACCGTTATAGCTTTCAGCTTCAAGCATAGCCTTTAAGCACTGGTTATAGTCAGCACCCTGAGCAATCTGTGCAACGTAAACGTAGCCGTAGCTCATTGCGATAGCTGCCAAATCCTTCTTCTTAACAGCTGTACCTGCTGCTGCGAACTGAGCGATAGCACCTGTCGGAGTTGACTTTGACGACTGACCGCCTGTGTTTGAGTAAACCTCGGTATCGAATACCATAATGTTTACGTCCTCACCTGATGCCAGTACGTGGTCAACGCCGCCGAAGCCGATATCATATGCCCAGCCGTCGCCTCCGAAAATCCATACAGATTTCTTAGCAAGATATTCCTTGTCTGCAATTACATTCTTAGCTTCCTCGGAGTTGAGGTTTGAAATAGCCTTCAAAAGCTCCTCCGTTGCAACTCTGTTGCAGGTGCTGCAATCCTTTGTATCAAGATACTTGTCGATAGCAGGCTTAACGGAAGGCTCTGCGTCTGCAATTTTAGCAAGTCTGTCGAGGTTTGCATTTCTCAATGCTTTCTGACCGAGGAACATACCGTAACCGAACTCTGCGTTATCCTCAAACAGTGAGTTTGCCCAAGCAGGACCTCTGCCTTCTGTGTCAGCAGTATATGGTGTTGATGGGGAAGAGCCACCCCAGATTGATGAACAGCCTGTTGCGTTTGCGATATACATTCTGTCGCCGAACAGCTGTGTTACAAGCTTAGCATACGGTGTTTCACCACAGCCTGCACAAGCACCTGAGAATTCGAGGTACGGCTTTCTAAACTGTGAGCCCTTAACCGTTGAAACAGCAAACTTTTCAAATACGTCAGGCTTCGCCTCGAGCTTCACACCGTAATCGAAATCAGCCTGCTTATCAAGCTGTGTATCAAGTCCTGACATTGTGATAGCCTTAACACCCTTAACCTCGGGACATACATTTGCACAAGAGCCACAGCCTGTACAGTCAAGTACAGATACTGTGATGCCGAATTTGTAGCCTGCAAGCTGCTTCAAATCTGCTGTCTTGATGCCCTCGGGAGCGTTCTTAACCTTTTCGTCAGAAAGAACAACGGGACGGATACAAGCGTGCGGACATACATAGGAACAAAGACCACACTGCAAGCAAGCCTCGGGATTCCATACGGGAACGTCGATTGCGATACCACGCTTTTCATATGCAGATGAGCCGAGGGGTACCTCGCCGCTTGCATACGGCTCGAAAGCGGATACAGGGAGCTTTGAGCCTCTGAAACCGTTGATGGGAACAAGAATATTGTTTACATAATCAACAAGCTTACCCTCACCATCGTGTTTAACACCGAGGTCTTCTGCCTCTGCATTTTTCCACGACTCGGGAACATCAACTTTGACAACCTCCAGAGCACCTCTGTCAATAGCGTCGTGGTTCATCTTAACAACAGCGTCACCCTTCTTTGAGTAGGAAGCGGTAGCTGCGTCCTTCATATACTGGATTGCGTCCTCGGCAGGGATAATGTTTGCAAGCTTGAAAAAGGCTGATTGCAATACTGTGTTAATTCTGCTGCCAAGTCCGATTTCCTTACCGATTTTCACACCATCGATGGTGTAGAACTGAATGTTATTATCAGCAATATATTTCTTAACCTGACCTGGAATATGCTCCTCAAGCTCGGAAGCGTCCCATGAACAGTTGAGAAGGAATACGCCGCCTGGCTTTACGTCCTGTACCATATCGTACTGTCTGATATAAGACGACTTATGACAGGCAACAAAGTCTGCCTTATTGATAAGGTAGGTCGAGGTAATCTTTGCATTACCGAAACGCAGATGCGATACTGTAAGACCGCCTGACTTTTTCGAGTCATAGTCAAAGTATGCCTGAACGTTCATATCTGTGTGGTCACCGATAATCTTAACAGAGTTCTTGTTAGCGCC
>JAFULX010000160.1 GCA_017483065.1 Clostridia bacterium
CCCCGCAAGCACAGCAGACAGCGCCGCCGCAGCAAGAGCTGCTGCAAGCAGGATTATACTGCGTGCAAGATAAACCGACGTCCTCGGTTTTTCGGCAGTGAGTGCACACATCACGTTTGCCGCCATCAACAAAAGAAGCGGCACACCGAGTATGTCAAGAAAGCAAAGAGGAAGTCCCTTTATGCTTAAAATCCGCAGTACGGCAGATATACAATAGCCGTCAACAAAGCCTCTTGCACCGACAGTAAGTGCCGTTGTAACCGCTCCGAATTTGAAAAAGGCGGAGAAAAACAGCACCGACCACATCGCCAGAGCAGACAGTGCCGCTCCGACCGTGCGAATACTGATTTCACCGCCCGAAAGTCCTGCAAAATAGTCGTACAGCAGCGTCGGCTCGGTTCTGACCGCCGCAAATGCACCTGCCGTTATTCCGACTGCGAAAACCGCTAAAACGGCAATCAGCCATTTTGTTCCCGTGTTCATCTGTAATCATACCTTTCGTTAGAATATACTATTTTAATATATTCTGACGCAAACAGCAAAATTACAAAAGACGCAGAATTCGCTCAAAGTTGCCGCAGCAAATTTTCTCGATAAGCTCGTCGGAATAGCCGTGTTCCTTAAAAGCTTCCTTCAGCGTATGCATACCCTCAACTCCGCAAAGGTCCTGCGGTAGGCAGTCAACACCGTCGAAATCGGAGCCGAGCCCGATATGATTTTCACCGCCAAGCTTGAGGAAATGGTCAATATGCTTGATTATATTCTTTATGTATGCTTTTTTTCTGCCGTTTAAGAATTTCGGATAGAAGTTTATACCAACCACTCCACCCCGTGAAACGATAGCTGAAAACTGTTCGTCTGTAAGGTTTCTCTTATGATTGAACACACTCTTTGAGCAGGAATGTGTAGCTATAACAGGCCACGAGGTAACCCGCATAACGTCCCAGAAGGACTGTTCATTGAGGTGGGAAACGTCCACAATAATACCCTTTTTGCAGAATTCCTCAATCACCTTTCTGCCAAGCTCGGTAACACGTCCGTCGCTGTCAACACCGCCCGCAAGCTGATTTTTACCGTTCCATGTGAGCGAAACAATTCGCACTCCCATATCGTACAGCCTGCCCACGTCCTCGACGCACTTTATAGGCTCACCGCCCTCAAGGCTTATGAATGCGGCAGAATTACCGCTGGCCAGTGCTTCAAGACGCATATCGTTGTCAAGGCACAGCTCAATTTTATTGGTTTTCTTCTCAATTTCAGCTTTAAGCTTGTTAATTATCGCCTCGGCACGCTCCATCGGTGTGCCGTGGTATTTAGGGTCAATAAATGCTGCGAAAATCTGTGTGTAGCCCTTGGGCATTCTCGTCAAATCCAAATGTAAATCGTTCTTTTTCAGTACCTTTTTGCTGTCAAGTAACACCGATGCCGTATCACAATGTGCATCTATGAACATTTCTTTATTTCTCCTTTACGTCTTCATTAGGGAATACTAACGCCGCCAATGCCGCTGCGGCAACAGAAGCTATAATAACAGACCAGCCGCCCGATATACCCGAAAGCATCGGTACCCAATACAGCAATGAGGCAATCCCGACAGCCAGTGCAGCCGCAAATAAAACTGATTTTTCCTCCCTCGCCGCAGGCAATACAATCGCAATAAACATCGCATAAAGTCCTATTCCAAGTGCCGAGGAAAACGCCTCGCTCAGAAGACTGCCTGCCGCCGCACCGAGAAGCGTACCAAGCGTCCAGCCGATATAGGGTACGGCTATCAGTCCCATCATATAAGCAAAACCGACCTTCTGCGGCTTTGTTGATGCAACGGTGAAAATTTCGTCTGTAACACCGAAGCCGATTAACATTCTTGAAGCAATCGGCAGCGGTACAAGCTTTTGTGATAAAACTATGCTCATTAGCAGATATCTAATATTTATAACAAAGGTAGCCGCCGCAATCTCCGCCAGAGGTGCCGACTGACACATCAGCGTCAATGCCGAAAACTGTCCTGCCGAGGTCATATTAAGTGCAGAAAGTGCAACCGCAACCCATACAGGCACCTGCTCCGCACTCGCCGTCATTCCGAAGGAAAAGGATACCGCCAGATAACCGAGTGCTATCGGCAGACCGTCCTTTGCTCCGAACA
>JAFULX010000161.1 GCA_017483065.1 Clostridia bacterium
AACGGTACATATACGGCGATTGAAGATGCAACGGAGATTAACTATACATTGACCGAGGCAGATGTTGAGAAGTATATCAGATTTGAGGTAACTCCCATTGCCGATACAGAGCCTAAGGTTGGTACGGCGAGCGTTTCGGTGCCTGTTAAAGGACCGTCACGTCCTGTTGCGGAAGATGTTGAAATAGACAGAACAGGAAACCGTCTTGTCGGCAGCTATAAATATACTCACGAAGCAGGAGTTGCCGAGGGAGAAACAACTTACAGATGGCTTTACAGAGATGATGTTATCAGTACGCAGAGCTACTGCGATATCGACTCGACCTTCAATGGTACAATCACCTTTGAGGTAATCCCCGTTGCGGTGAAAGAGCCGTATCAGGGCGAGGCAAAGAACGCTGAAATTACCGTCACCAAATCGGGTTCAGGCTCAGGCGGCGGTGGCGGCGGAGGAGGCTACTATACCTCTGCAATTGTAACAGCACCCAAGACGGAGGAACAGACTCCTGAAAGTACAGCTCCGACAGAGCCTGTTACAGATATAAAGGGACATTGGGCAGAAAGCAGTGTGAACAGTCTTGTCAGCAAGGGTATTATGAATCTGACGGCACAGGGCAATTTCTATCCCGACCTTTCGGTAACACGTGCCGATGTAGCCGTTTATATAGCAAAGGCATTGGGCGAGGTAACACAAAGCTACACCGAGGGCTTTTCCGATGTTGCGGCAGACGACTGGTTTGCCGGATATCTGCAAACGCTCGTAAACAAGGGGATTTTTGCACGTGACGAAATGTTTAATCCCTATAAGCCGATTACAAGAGAAGAAATGTGCAAGCTTCTGGTGGTAATAAAGGAAAGCTCAGACGGGGAAATCGCATCTGCGGATATCGGCGTCTTTAGCGACAGTGCTGACGTGGGAGAATGGGCGGTACCGTATGTTTCCAAGGCATATGCAGCAGGGTTGGTCAGTGGCTTTGATGACGGAAGCTTTATGCCCAAGGGATATATTACAAGAGCACAGATGGCAGTTTTGATTGACAAGCTTACCCGATAGAAATTCAGGTGAAAGGATAGAAACCTTATGAATAGCATAAAAAAGATAACGGCTTCAGTTCTGGCGGCTGTCCTTGCGGCAGGAAGTATGGCTTATGCCGCTGACGGATATCTCGAGCCTTATGAATATATGGACGATATTTATAAATTCGATGTCGGTGACTTTGCCGAGCAGGCAAATGCAGTAACGGGCGAAAAGCAAGGAAAGTACTACCGAGAGGGCGAGATAGTTAGTGCATTCGGCTTTATGGATAAGGAGTCGGACGGCAGCTTCAGGGAAGAGGATAATCTCACATACACCGAGCTTGCCGTTGCGATGCTGAGAATTAACAGCGGTAAGAATACTGATATGGAGAGCAGATACAGCGAGCTTGAGGAAAGAACCGTTCCTATGTCGGAGGCGGTAGGCTTTGCCGCATCAACGCTCGGTTATGATTATCTTGCCAAGCTCCGCGGTATGACGGTTGACGAAGCAGCTGCTAAGTACGGTATGCTTGACGGACTCGGATATATTCCCGAAAAATATATCACAAGAGGCGAGTTTGCAAGACTTGTGTATAACCTTCTCGAGCTGCCGATGTTTGTACTTGATGTCAGCGGCAAGGGCGGAAGCTTTGACGATGAGGACACAATCCTCGAAAGACACGACGTCATAAAAATCAAAGGCTTTTTGAACGGTTATCAAGGAGTTAATGTCTATGCACCTAAGCTTATGGACAAGGATTCGGTGTATATAGACGGCGTAGAGTACGAATACACCACTGATACAGGTGCGGCGGCACTCGGTGATAATGTTCTTGCGTATGCGGTAAGAGAGGATAATGCAGTAATCTATCTTGAGAGTAATAATCAAAAAGAAAACATTTCCTTTAAGCTTACCGATATAGAGAATGTTTCGGAAACAGGTATAAGCTATACCTTGTCCGACGGTACTGCAAAACGTGTGAGCCTTTCCGATTTGGACTATATTGTATATAACGGTGTGAGGGAGAATAATTTAAGCTTTCTTTCCGCACTTTCCGAGGAGGACGGTACGGTCAAAATCTGCCGTACGGAGGTAAACGGACGTTACAACTGTGTTATAGTAACAAAATATGATGACTTTGTAACAAGAGCGACCGATTCTTATGAGAAAATAATCTACTTGAAATATGATGCGGGATTTGAGGGTGAGGAATATATCAGCGTTGAAGATGAGGACGAAGTATTCTGTACGCTCGACGGCATACCCTGGAATCCGCTTGAGCTTGGTAACAATGTCGCAATAAGCGTGGTAAAAAATTCGGTAAACGGATTTATGACGATTGTTGCGTCTACAAAACGTGAAAATACCAAGGTTACCGAGTTTGACGGCGATATCTTATATATGGGAGAAAAAGAATACCGTCTTGCTTCAAGCTACCGTGAAGCGATGGCTGAAGGCAGTGCGGAGAATATTGTAATAGGTCAGAACGGTGTATTTTATGTCACCCAAACAGGCTTTATTGCAGGCTATACAAATTCAACAACTGAACAGTTCGGATATTTAAGACGTATTTTCCGTGCTGAGGATACCGAGAATACCTATCAGGTGACGCTGTTTACACAGGACGCTGAATGGGTAACGCTGACCCTGAAGGATAAAATCACACTTGACGGCGATATCAAGGTTGACAGCGAGGAGGTATTGAGGAGAATCAAGGAAAACGGTGCAGAAAGGAATTTTGTCCGCTTTAAGCAGAGCAATTCGGGTCTTGTGACCTTCCTTGACACAATTGTTGATTCAAGCACTGAAAAGACTGATGAAGAAAGAATTGTATTCAAATCGGATTATTACGGTAAGGTAAACTGGACAGCAGGCTTTTCGATGCCGAATACGGAATACCGAATGGACGAGAATACATACGTGTTTGCAATTCCCGACAATGAAGAGCTTATGGAAAAATTCAACGTCGTAAAGGGCTGTGTCCTTCCCGTAGATTCTTATGTCACGCTGTCCTATTATTCACCCGACGAATTTAATGTGGTTTCGCTTGTAAAATATGCCGGCTCGCTTTCAAGCTCCTCTTCCGTTGCGTCGCAGGACGTATATATTGACAGAGTTCAGCCGGTATGGAACGAAGAGCTTGGCGAAACGGAATATAAGCTGAAGGTGTACATCTTCAAGAGCTTAGGTGCAAAGGGTAAGGGAACAATGGAGGAACAGGAATATCTTATGTCCGACAGCGTTTATCAGGACTACTCCACAGTCGCAAGAGGCGATATGTGTACATTGTCCTTCTATTCCGACGGTACTGTTTCGCAAATCAAAACACTTGTGCCGAAGGGGGTAATGCCCGCACCGTACGACAGCTCGGACAGCTATACCGAAATCGGCTGCGGAACAATTGCGGCGGTCGACCCCGATACGAAGATGGTGCTTGTTGACGTAAACGGCGAAATGCGTTCCTTTGCTATGCGTGCTATCGGTATTTACGATACTGCGGAGGATTATTTCAGAAATGCGTCGGCAGGCGAGCTGAGAGTTGGAGATAAAATTTTCTATAAGGGTGTTGTAGGACATTCTATTGCTAACTATATTGTAAGATAAGGAGCGGCATCAGGTATGAAAAAGAGAATAGCTTTTCTGCTTTCGCTTATAATAACGGTTTTATGTTTCGGACAGAGTATAGTATTTGCCGATGGGGAATACAATGTTGTATTCCTCGGCGGCTCTATAACAAGAGGCACGGGTGCAAGCTCGGCGGAAAATTCGTGGGCAAGCCTTGTCGGCGATTATCTGAAAGAAACAATGACAGATAAAACGGTGAACTGCTTCAATGCAGGCTCGGGCGGCACAGGCTCAGGTTACGGCTTAAGACGTCTTAAAAGAGATGTTCTGTGCCATAATCCCGACCTTGTATTCATTGAATTTGCCGTAAATGACAAGAGTGCGGGCAGAGGCAGTATAATGGACTCGGTTGAAAGCATACTTGCCGCACTTCGGGAAAACGGCAATCCGCAGGTTATATTCGTTTATTCAACAACGGCAAAAAAAGATGCGGCGGTTGATACATACGAGGAAATTGCACAGCATTACGGTATTTTCAGTATAAATGTACAGGATTATCTGTTCGGACTTGAGGAGGCGGGAGAAATCACGGTAAACGACCTCCTTACCGACGGTACACACCCGAACGATGCAGGCTATAAAATGTACGCAGATTATATCATCAGCTGTCTTAAAGAGGAAAATGCCTTCACGCTGCCGCAGAATAACGGTGTAATTGAGGGCAATATTGACACTAATCTGTACAGCTATATTTATGCGTCGGAAGCGGAATATACAAACAGATGGGAAACAATACCCAATAACGGTAGCGGTCCGATTGAGAGCTATCTTCTGGGAATGAACAAGGGT
>JAFULX010000162.1 GCA_017483065.1 Clostridia bacterium
GAAAGGAATGTCAAATTGATGGAAAGAAACGTTTACGATATATTGATGGAACGTGGTCTGATTGCACAGACTACGCACGAGGAGGAAATAAGAGAGCTTCTCGGTAAGGAAAAGGTGACTTTTTACATCGGCTTTGACCCGACAGCCGACAGCCTGCACGTGGGACATTTTTTGCAGATGGTTGTTATGAAGCATATGCAGGATGCAGGACACCGCCCTATTGCACTTGTGGGCGGCGGTACGGGTATGATTGGCGACCCGTCGGGCAGAAGTGATATGCGTCAGATGATGACTAAGGAGATTATCGAGCATAACTGCGAGCAGTTCAAAAAGCAGCTCGGTATGCTGATTGATTTCTCTGACGATAAGGCTATTATGGTAAATAACGCCGATTGGCTTTTGGACCTCAATTACGTTGAATTTTTGCGTGATATCGGTGCGTGCTTCTCGGTAAACAAGATGCTCACCGCAGAGTGCTACAAGCAAAGACTGGAGAAGGGTCTGACCTTCCTCGAGTTCAACTATATGCTGATGCAGAGTTATGACTTTTTGATGCTCAACCGCAAATACGATTGTAAAATCGAGCTTGGCGGCGATGACCAGTGGTCGAATATCCTCGGCGGTATTGAGCTTTGCCGCAGAAAGGACCAGAAACAGGCATACGGTATGACCTTCCGCCTTCTGACCACATCAGAGGGCAAAAAGATGGGTAAAACCGCCAAGGGTGCACTCTGGCTCGACCCCGAAAAGTGCAAGCCGTACGATTTCTACCAGTACTGGGTAAATGTTCAGGACGATGACGTAATAAACTGCCTGAAGCTTATCACCTTTGTGCCGATGGAGGAAATCAACGAGATGGCAAAATGGGAGGGCAAGGAGCTTAATGAGGCGAAACGCCGTCTTGCCTATGAGGTTACCAAGCTTGTACACGGCGAGGAAGAGGCTAATAAGGCAAAAGAGGCTGCCGAGGCGATTTTCGCAAACGGCGGTGTTTCGGAAAATATGCCGACCTCGGTTGTGCCTGACGCTGTCGGCAGACAAATTCTCGACGTGCTTTGTGAGATTAAGCTCATTCCGTCAAAGGGTGAGGGCAGACGTCTTATGCAGCAGAACGGTCTTGCAATCAATGATGTCAAGGCAACCGACCCCAACGCAGTTATTACCGCAGATATGCTTGGCACGGACGGTATGATTGTTAAAAAGGGTAAAAAGGTATTCCATAAGATTACACTTGCGTAATTAAGGAACCCCAATTTAGCACAGACCGTTCAAACAAAATTTGAACTATAAACAAAACGCACCACTCGGAGTACACTTGTACGCTGTAAGGTGCGTTTTGTTCCTTCTGCAATATTTTACAAAATGTCATCAAAAACTTATAGACAAATCGGATTTTTTGTGATAGAATTATACTTGCAACACTCTTACAAACAAATAAAATACCACTAATAATTACTTATACACGGCATACGCTATGGTAAAAGCGTATGCTCCGATAAACCACGTCCGTGTATGGAGTTTTTTTAGTGGTTTGTAAGAAGTGTTGCAACTATTACAAGTCGGAGTGGCACGTTTTTCGGTGTGCAGCTCCGCTGCACACTTTTTTAATTGGAGGAGAGCGGTTATGGATAAAGATAAAAATACACTTACAAAAGAGATAATGGCACGGGTAATTGCAGACGCTGTTTTGCACGCACTTGAGCTGATGGATTTTGAATTTTCCGATATTTGCAAAGATGAGGGTATTGCGATAGCAAATGAGGTACAGCAAATTCTATATAAGTACGGCTTTGATGAAGAGCACGAATATGACGAGGCAACAGACTTTAATGCAATTGAAGACATTGTGAGAATATATGAAAATCACGGCTATAGCAGCGGAGTAATCCACGATTTTTGATTAAAAACGGGTTCTCGTCCAACGGCACAAAAAAACAGACACGCTATTGCGTATCTGTATTTTCTGGTGACCCGTAAGGGACTCGAACCCTTGTTGCCGCCGTGAGAGGGCGGAGTCTTAACCGCTTGACCAACGAGCCATCATCAAATTGTACTGGGCAAGCACCCTGAAAACAAAACAAAGAAACTTCGATCTAACTGACCGTAATGGAAACTGTAGGTTAAGCCCTCGACCTATTAGTACTGGCAAGCTTAACGCCTCACGACGCTTACACTTTCAGCCTATCTACCTTGTAGTCTTCAAGGGGTCTTACCTGATTGACTCAGTGGCATATCTTATCTTGTGGTTGGTTTCACGCTTAGATGCCTTCAGCGTTTATCCGATCCGCACATAGCTGCCCAGCTGTGCC
>JAFULX010000163.1 GCA_017483065.1 Clostridia bacterium
ACAATAATGGTATTATATATCAAGTTTCCAAAAAAAGCAATACCTATCACACATTTTTGTATTTTCTATTGAAATCTTTTTCTGGTTGTGCTATAATGATAGTGTATATTAGGCATAAAATACTTTTTATGAAAGAGATGATATAAAATGGCAGAGTTTTCAAGCGGAGGAATACCTGTTTCACCGAGAATACCCAAGCTTATTGACAACCTTTTCCGCAATATGCCCGAAATCGAGGCGGACAGAGCGGTACTTCTTACCGAGAGCTATAAGGCAACGGAGGGCGAGCCGATTGTAAAACGCAGAGCACTTGCTTTTGCACACATTCTTGAAAATATACCCATCGTAATCCGTGACGAGGAGCTTATTGTCGGAAGTGCTACAAAAGCACCGAGAGGCTGTCAGCTTTTCCCCGAGTACTCGTATCAGTGGGTATTGGACGAGCTGGACACGGTGGCAGCACGTTCGGCTGACCCGTTCTATATTTCGGAGGAAACAAAGGCTACGCTCCGAAAGGTTTACCCTTACTGGGAGGGCAAGACCACAAGTGAGCTTGCAACGGCATATATGGCTCCTGAAACACTCACTGCAATGGCACACAACATCTTCACACCGGGTAACTATTTCTACAACGGTGTCGGACATATGACGGTTGATTACCCGAAGGTGCTGAAAATCGGCTTTAAGGGCATTATTGACGAGGCGGCTCGTGAGCTTGTTTCAATCAATGTTTACGATGCGAACTACTCCAAAAAGCACGAATTTTTAGAGGCGGTTATTATCAGCTGCAATGCGGCAATTACATATGCAAAGCGTTACAGCACGCTTGCACTCGAAAAAGCAAAGGCAGAGTCCGACCCAAGACGAAAAGCTGAGCTTGAGCTTATTGCACAAAACTGTGCATACGTTCCCGAAAACGGAGCAAGAAGCTTCTGGGAGGCTTGCCAGAGCTTCTGGTTTGTGCAGATGCTTTTGCAGGTTGAATCGAGCGGTCACTCGATTTCGCCCGGACGTTTCGACCAGTATATGTACCCCTACTACAAGGCTGACCTTGACAGGGGTGACATCACTCCCGACATTGCTCAGGAGCTTATGGATTGTATCTGGGTTAAGCTTAATGACCTTAACAAGGTGCGTGACGCAGCAAGTGCGGAGGGTTTTGCGGGCTACAGCCTGTTCCAGAATCTCTGTGCGGGCGGTCAGGACGTAAACGGTCTTGATGCGACAAACGACCTTTCCTATATGTGTATTCAGGCGTCAATGCACGTTCAGTTGCCGATGCCGAGCTTCTCCGTCCGTGTATGGAACGGTACACCGACCGAGTTCCTCTTAAAGTGTGCAGAGCTTACCCGTACAGGTGTGGGACTCCCTGCTTATTACAACGACGAGGTTATTATCCCGTCGCTTATGAGCCGTGGTCTTACCTTGGAGGACGCACGTGACTACAACATTATCGGTTGTGTTGAGCCGCAGAAAGCGGCAAAAACAGACGGCTGGCACGACGCCGCATTCTTCAATATGTGCAGACCTTTGGAGCTTGTATTCTCGAACGGCTGGGAAAACGGCGAGCTTGTCGGTGTTGAAACAGGCGATATCTCCGAGTTCAAAACCTTTGAGCAGTTCTTCAACGCTTACAAAAAGCAGATGCACTACGCAATCGGTCTTATGGTAAATGCCGATAACTCAATCGACGTTGCACACGCAGAGCGTTGTCCTCTCCCCTTCCAGTCCTGTATGGTTGACGATTGTATCAGCCGAGGCAAGACCTTGCAGGAGGGCGGTGCAATTTACAATTTCACAGGTCCGCAGGGCTTTGGAATTGCAAATATGACCGATGCACTTTATGCGATTAAAACACTCGTTTACGATAAAAAACTCGTTTCACTTGCCGACTACAAAAAGGCACTTGACGCAAACTTCGGCTACGGCTTTACCGCAAAGCGTGCGGAAAAGGAAACGGCAGAGCTTGTGAAAAAGCTTTCCGCAGAGGGCAAAGCTGTCGGCGAGGCTGAAATCGGCAAGATATTCAAGATGTTTATGGACGGCGTTGCAACCGATGCCGAAAAGGCTGAATATGCAAAGCTTCTCGAGCTTATCGACACAGTACCCAAGTACGGCAATGACGTGCGTGAGGTGGACCTGTTCGCACGTGAGGTTGCATACGTTTACTCCAAGGAGCTTGAAAAGTACCAGAACCCCAGAGGCGGTATGTTCCAAGCGGGCTTGTACCCTGTTTCGGCAAACGTACCCCTTGGCGAGCAGACAGGTGCAACTCCCGACGGCAGACTTGCTAACACACCCGTTGCCGACGGCGTAGGTCCTTGCTCGGGCAAGGATACGCACGGTCCGACAGCTGCCGCAAACTCGGTTGCCAAGCTCGACCACGCAATCTGTTCAAACGGTACGCTTTACAATCAGAAATTCCACCCCTCCGCACTCGCAGGAGAGGCAGGTCTGATGAAATTTGCGGCGTATATAAGAGCCTTCTTCGACCAGAAGGGTATGCATATGCAGTTTAATGTTGTAAGCCGTGAAACACTGCTCGACGCTCAGGCACACCCCGAGAACTACAAGAGTCTTGTGGTACGTGTGGCAGGCTATTCGGCACTGTTTACAACGCTGTCAAAGTCGTTGCAAGACGATATTATAAACCGTACAGAACAAGGCTTTAACTCATAATTCGGAGAAAAGTATATGGATTATTTAGATACAAAAGGACGTATATTTGATATACAGAAATATTCAATCCACGACGGGCCGGGAATACGTACAATCGTATTCCTCAAGGGCTGCTCGCTCCGTTGCCGTTGGTGCTGTAACCCTGAGGGGCAGCAGTACGAAATTCAGAATATGCTCTTCGGCGGCAAGGAAAAGGTTGTCGGACGTGACGTGACGGTGCGTGAGGTAATGGAGGAAATCCGCAAGGATATGCCCTATTATATGCGTTCAGGCGGCGGCGTTACGCTGTCGGGCGGCGAAGCACTTTTACAGCCCGCATTCGGTATTGCACTCCTTCGTGCGTGCCACGACGCAGGAATTAACACTGCAATTGAAACTACAGGATACCAAAAATTCGAGATTATCGCCGATTATTTAAAGCATCTTGACTATGTGATGATGGATATAAAGCATATGGATTCGCAAAAGCATAAGGCATTCACCTCGCAGCCGAACGAGCTGATTTTGGAGAACGCAAGACGTATTGCCGAATCGGGTGCTGATTTGACGATAAGAATACCCGTTATCCCCGGCTTTAATGATACCGAGGCGGAGATTTCGGCGATAGCGGCATTTGCGGCAAGTCTGCCGAATGTACGGCATCTGCACCTTCTGCCCTACCACCGTATGGGTGAGGATAAATACAAGGGACTGGGCAGAGAGTACACTCTTGCAGGCATACCGCCGATGGAGCTTTCACAGGCAGAGCCACTTTTAAAAGCGGCACAGAAAAGCGGACTTATTTGCCAGATAGGCGGATAAAACAAATATTATAAATCACTTCATTTGATACGGACTGATTTAATTTAGATGCAGAATGAACAAAACGCACCCGACGGCGTACGTGTGTACTCCGAGTGGTGCGTTTCGTTTATAGTTCAAATTTCATTTGAACGGTCTGCACTAAATTAAACAGTCCTATCTATTTTTTAAAAAGCTTGGTACATTGATATTGTCAATGTCATTTCCAAGAGTTCTCGAGAAAACGGGTGAATCGTTTGATGAGGGGCTTGTGAAGGTGGGAATACGCTTTTCAGGCTCCTGTGTACCTGCTACCGCAAACGGTGTTACAGGCTTACTGCCTCTTTTTGATGCAGCGTTAAGACCTGTTGCAACGATTGTAACCTTGATTTCATCACGCAGGCTTTCGTCGGTTGCTGTACCAATGATAATCTGTGCGTCTTCGGAAACCATTTCGCTTACAATTGCCGATGCCTCACTCATTTCAACAAGGGACATTTCTGTACCGCCCGTTACGTTCAAAAGGATACCTCTTGCACCTGAAATGCTTGTTTCAAGAAGCGGCGACTCTACTGCCTGTCTTACTGCGTCCTGAGCAGCATTCTCGCCCTTGCCGTAGCCGATGCCCATATGAGCAACGCCCGAATCACGCATAACTGTGCATACGTCAGCAAAGTCACAGCTGATGATACCGTCCTGAGCGATTATGTCGATGATACCCTCAACACCCTGACGGAGAACCTCGTCGGCAAGCTTGAAGGACTCATTGATATTAACCTTTTTGTCAGCAATCTTCAAAACAAGGTCGTTGGGAATAGTAACGATAGAGTCTACATTACCTGCAAGCTCCTCGATACCTGCAACAGCCTGCTGCATTCTTGTCTTACCCTCGAAGAAGAAGGGCTTTGTAACAACGGCAACTGTGAGGATACCCATTTCCTTTGCCATCTTTGCAATTACGGGAGCTGCACCTGTACCTGTGCCGCCGCCCATACCCGAGGTGATGAACACCATTTCGGTATTTTTGAGTATTTCACGGATTTGCTCCTCGCTCTCCTCGGCAGCCTTCTTGCCGATTTCAGGCTTTGCGCCTGCACCGAGACCGTTTGTGAGCTTAATACCAATCTGAAGTGCAGTAGGAGCTTTAACGTGCTTGAGCTGCTGCAAATCGGTATTCACCGAGATAAATTCCGCATTTTTAACGCCCGCTTCAATCATTCTGTCTACGGCATTGTTACCGCCGCCGCCAATTCCAATTACTTTAATTCTTGCTCCGTCAACAGGCTGAACTGAGTCAAGGTCGAGTGATATATTACTCATTTGTATGTCCTCCCTTAGCAAACTACTTATACTTATTACCATTGTACTATGTTTTTTTGATTTATTCAATAGTTTTTTAAATTTTATTACAAAAATTTTAAGATTTTTCTCTTTTTCCTAAAAATCATAGGCGGTTATTTGGTAATACTGTCAAATTACGGCGTATATACCGCCTTGCCCGTCTTGGTCAGGTCAATTGTACCCCTTGAATTTTCGGTCAGCTTATTCGAGGTAATCGCTTCACGGAAAAGACCGAGCTTGCGTGTAAAGTCAACGTACGGACCGCAAATTCCGTCGATACGGTTTTCATAGTTGAAGGTGATATTGTCAATATCCTCAAGGTTGATTTTCGTCACACCCGACATAAGTCCCGATTTCTCAAAGCTTTCAAGCAATGAAATAACCGTTTTGAGCTTGCCGTTGTCATCAAGCGAAAGCGTTTCACCCTCATTTGCCGAGGTTAGCTTAAGTCCAGCAAGCTCGGATATTTCAGGCTTAATCTCACTGACCTCGAGAATTTTCGCCGTTTTGTCGATAATAACAAAGCTCTTGTTGTGCATCAGATACACCGCAGGCTCACACTCGACAAGCTCCACCGTAACAGACGGCGGAAAAAGTCCTCGCTTCAAGGAAACCTCGTCGGCATAAGCGAAGGAGGAAAGAGCCTTTTCCACATCGCCCGAGGTGGTAAGGAGCAGATTTTCGCCCATAAAACCACCCAGTGCCGACTCAAGCTCCGCACTCTCGATTTTAACATTGCCTGTAATATTCACCGCACGGATATCGAAAAGCGGCGTTAAAAAGATTATAATGCACAGCAGCAGTACCGACAATGTACCCAATGAAATATACCGACGCATAAGCTGCTGTCTGCGGCGTTTCTGCTGCCTTTTGGAATGTCGTTTGCGAATGGATTCATTCTGTCTGTCGCTATGCACTATAATCACTCCTTTCGTGTAATTTTTGCTCCCGAAAGAGCAAGATAATCTTCTATACGTTCGTAGCCTCGGTCAATATACTTGGTGTTTTCTATCGTTGTAATACCGTCTGCGGCAAGACCTGCCACTACCAATGCCGCACCGCCCCGAAGCTCCTTTGCAACCACGTTTGCACCTGTCAGCCGCTCAGCACCGACCACAACAGCACATCTGCCGTCAAGACGGATATCTGCACCCATTCTGACAAGCTCATCAACGTGCTGATAGCGGTTTTCAAAGATGTTTTCAATAAAAATAGTCGTGCCGTCAGCTATTGCGGCAAGTGCCATAAACGGTGACTGGATATCGGTGGGAAATCCGGGATAGGGCATTGTTTTGACCGTTGCCGCCGCCAACAGACGTCGGTTTGCGGTCAGTATTACCCTTGCTTCTTCACGGTAAATTCTGCAACCCATATCGGATAGCAAATTCAGAATCGCACTCATATGCGTGCAATCCGCACCGTTTAATATAATCTGACCCTTTGTTGCCGCCGCCGCTGCAAGATAAGTTCCCGCAACTATACGGTCGGGCATAATCGTATGCTCCACTCCCGAGAGCTTTTTTACTCCTTCAATGCGTATAACGCTTCCGCCGCCGCCCGAAATCCTTGCACCCATACGGTTGAGAAAATTCTGCAAATCCATTATTTCAGGCTCACGTGCAGCATTTTCGATAGTGGTTATACCGTCTGCCGTACAAGCGGCGAGCATAATATTTTCCGTTGCACCCACACTCGGAAAATCAAGATGAATATCTGCACCCGTAATTTTGTCGGCGACGCAGTTTATGTACCCGTGCGATTCCGTAATCTCAATTCCAAGTGCACGAAGTGCTTTCAAATGCAGGTCAATCGGACGCTGACCAATTTCACAGCCGCCCGGCATACTCACGCACGCCTTTTTGCACCGTGCAATAATTGCACCTAAGAAAATAATCGACGAACGCATTTTACGCATCAGCCGTTCGGGTATCGTGTGGCTGTTCATATCGGAGGAGTCGACCTCCAGTATATTCTGATGCCTCACGACCTTACAGCCGAGATTTTCCAGAACCTCAATGGTACTTGACACATCGGATAACTCGGGACAGTTATACACAATATTTTTTCCGCCGTTCAGGACTGTGGCGGCAAGAATAGGCAATACGGCATTTTTCGCACCCTGAAGCGCAAATTCGCCGTCAATACGTCTGCCGCCTTCAATCACAAGCCTGCCCAAAGCAAAGAACACCTCCCGAGGGCATTAAAAACACCCGTGATATAATAAAACACATCATTGCTGTGCTTATTATATAATATGAACTCGGGAATAAAGTGTGAAAACCTGCGTTTTCGGTGTACAGAGTCTGCTCCTATTCTATTATAACTCTCATTATAACAGATTTATATATTAAAATCAACATTTTTTATTTTATTGTAATGTAAGAGTAAAGGAAAAAGCGATTGATTTGGAAGAAAAAGACTTGACACCAAGCACGTGATGTGCTATAATTAGTTGGTATTTAAAGAATTGAATATTTGCTCGAGTGGCGGAATTGGCAGACGCCCGGGACTTAAAATCCCGTGGGAAGTGATTCCCGTACCGGTTCGACCCCGGTCTCGAGCACCAAAAAAGACATTTTTCATCAAAGAAAAATGTCTTTTTTGCGTTATATTAAACATACTTTTGCGGATTTGATTCTTCCAGTATCCTGTCAAGCTTTTCTTCGTTTGTCATACTGCCGTTTGTGCATATATTGCATATATACGCAAGTCCTGCAACCGCATCACAAAAGCCTCGCTTTGCCAGCCTGTCAAGGTCTACCTCGATATATTCCTTATCGGGACTATTTTCCAGAATTTCCTCGAGTAATGCTCTGGATATCTTCATATCATCATTCCTTCTATATAAAATAAAAAGTGCACCGACTAAGCCGATGCACGAAAAACGCATCGCTCTCAGTCTGCTAAACATTATCCCGCTACCTAATTGAATACATTAAGTGCGTAATGAGCATGCATTTTTACCTTATAAAAATGCACAAAAATATATTCAATTATACGGCGTCCGCCGAGATAATGTTTAGCAACAAATATTATATAATAAATTTAAGCATTTGTCCATACTTTTGAAAAATTATTTTTGGTTAAAAATAGCAATATTTTATTGGATAAAATTTCGACTTTTTTCTCATACTATTTGTATAAATTTTGTTTTTAAAGGAGAATTTTGATATGAAAGCAACAGGAATTGTAAGACGTATTGACGACCTCGGACGTGTGGTAATTCCCAAGGAAATCAGACGTACAATGCGAATCCGTGAAGGAGACCCGCTGGAAATATTTACCGAAAAGGACGGCGAGGTGATTTTCAAGAAGTATTCACCAATAGGCGAGCTTGGCGAGTTTGCACTAACCTATGCAGAAACCCTCTCCAAGACCTGCGGAAAAGCGGCTCTTATAACCGACCGTGACAATATCATTGCCGTATCGGGCTTGCCCAAAAAGGAGCTTTTAGAACGCAGAGTAAGCTCGGACGTCGAGTCGGTAATGAACGAAAAGCAGACCTTCCGCTCAAATACAGGTGACGGAATTGCGGTTGCAGAGGGCGTTGACAAGTATAACGCAGGAATTGTTGTTCCGATTGTTTCGGAGGGCGACACCATCGGCTCGGTAATCTTTGTAATGAAGGAGGGCGAGCCTGCAAGCGAGGTTGAAAGTAAGCTTGCTGAGTCTGCCGCAGGATTTTTGGGCAGACATATGGAGGGATAAACCCACTTTGTAATGACTGATATAATTTAAATGCAGACCGTTCAAATTTTATTTGAACGGTCTGCTCTAAATTAAACAATCATATAATTGTGCCTTTGGCGATTGCCAATGGATAGCACTCCTGACCTATCAGCTTTCTGCCCTTGGTGATATGAACCTCCTTGTCAAAAACAACGTGGTCAAGCTCAACACCCTCTTCAATGACAGAGCCTTGCATAATGATTGAGTTTTTGACAACCGCATTTTTATCAATTCTGACACCTCGTGAAAGGATACAGTTTTCAACCTTACCCTCAATCACACAGCCGTCGGACACGAAGCAATTGGTAACCTCCGCATTCTCGCCGTATTTTGCAGGCGTCTGGTCTTTGGTTTTGGTATAAATGGGCGATTTTGGATTGAAAATCTCCTTACGCATACTCTCCTCAAGGAACAGCATATTATTTCGGTAGTACGCCTTCATACTGTCAACAATATCGGCATAGCCGTCATATTTATAACCGAAAATACGCATACCGCCAAGCTTTTTCGCAATTGCGTCCTTGACAAAATCGTGATCGCCTCTTGCGGAACATTCATCAATAATACTCTCCAAAAGAGCCTTCTCCATAACAAAAATTCCAAGTCCCGCATTGGCTGTTTTCGGATAAAACGGCTTAACCTCGATATCGGTAACACGGTTTTCGCCGTCAACATCAATCAGCATAAAGCGTGAAAGCTCGCTTTCCTCAACACCCGACATATCCTTATAAACGATAGTAATATCCGCCTGATTTTCACGGTGTGCGTCCATCACCTTTGTGAAATCCATATTATACACACCTGCACCGAGCGACATAATTACATAAGTCTGATGTGAGCGTGAAATATAGTTGCGGATACCGTTCAAAAGGTCAATATCCCCCTTGATTGTGCCGTTTGTACGCTCCAAATCGGGAGGCAGGATATTAAGTCCCTGCTTCTTTCTGTCCAAATCCCACGGCTTACCCGACTTTATATGGTCCATCAGCGACGAATACTGTGATGATGTTGCCACTCCGACATTGACTATACCTGCGTTCGCCATATTGGACAAAACGAAGTCGATAATTCTGTATCTTCCCGCAATCGGCAGAGCCGCTATTGAACGGATATCGGTAATAGGCGGAATTTTTTCGGTTACGGGGATAATAATTCCCATTGTATCTCTCATTGTTCTGTTTCATTCCTTTCCTTGCCGACAAGGGCAATGTAAAATCCGATTTATTTACCCTTTGCCTCGACCATCGAGCCTTTGGGGATTGTTTCGCCTGCTGCAACCTCGGCTGTGCCTTCAATCAGCACAATACCGTGTGTACACATCGGTGACGCATATTTATTATCGCTGACCTCAACAGTGCCTACCTCGGCACCGTCCGCTATTACTGCACCCTGACCGATGACCGCCTTCTCGATTTTTACATTTTTGCCTATGACCGCATCGGGGAATATCACCGAATCCTTAACAATCGACCCTTCACCAACCGTAACGCTGCTGAATATCACCGAATGCTCGATTGTTCCCGAAATGGAACAGCCCTCGGTCACTGTGGAGTCAATAATTTTTGCACCCTTTCCCACATAGTGCGGCGAAAGTGCCATATTTCTCGAATATATCATCCAATGCTTATCGTAAAGCTCGAACTTGGGCGGCGTGTCAATCAAGTCCATATTCGCCTCCCAAAGGCTCTGCACCGTTCCGACGTCCTTCCAGTAGCCCTCAAAGGTATAGCTCATCATCTTTTCGCCGTTTTCGAGCATTTTGGGGATTATATTCTTACCGAAATCGTTTGATGATTCGGGGTCGTGTTCGTCCTCGTTGAGGTATTTCTTCAAAATTTCATACTTGAATATATAAATACCCATCGAAGCCAGATTGCTCTTAGGCTCTTTAGGCTTTTCTTCAAATTCAATAATCTCGCCGTCAGCATTTACGTTCATTATGCCGAAGCGGCTCGCCTCCTCCCACGGCACGGGCATAACCGCAATAGTGATTGCCGCATCGCTCTTTTTGTGAGCGTCAAGCATTTCGCCGTAGTGCATTTTATAAATATGGTCGCCCGACAAAATCAGCACGTTCTCGGGCGAGAAACCCTCCAGAAAACCGATATTCTGATAGATTGCATTCGCAGTACCCTTATACCACTCACCTGCATTAGCACTCTGATACGGAGGCAAAACGTACACTCCCCCGTTATTTCTGTCCAAATCCCAAGGCGTGCCGTTACCTATGTAGGTATTCAGCTCGAGGGGCTGGTACTGCGTCAGGACACCGACCGTATCGATACCCGAGTGAACGCAGTTGGACAGCGGAAAGTCTATAATCCTGTATTTTCCGCCAAAAGGCACGGCGGGCTTTGCGACATTCTTCGTCAACGCACCCAGCCTGCTTCCCTGACCGCCGGCAAGTATCATTGCCACACAATCCTTTGAAATCATTTGTTCTCTCTCCTTACTTTATCGCCGTCGGATTTTGCCGACGCTTTAGTCTTTTTTACCTGCGGCTTTCTTTTCAGATATATAACGGACAATCCGCTCAAGTCCGCCTCAATTGAGTAGGGCATATCACGCACGGGACTCTTTTTTGCCTTGAAGGTTTTCTTTCTTGTTTTCACAGCTCCGCCGTATTTCTCCCACGCCGAGCTTAAAACAAGCTCATACTCACCACTTCTCGGCACACCTATACGGTATTTTTTGCGGTCAACAGGTGTAAAATTCGCACAAATATATACCTCGTCGCCCTTAGTCTTACCCTTTCGCATATGCGAAATCACCGACAGCTCGTTATCGCCATCATTCAGCCACGAAAAACCGTCCCAGCTGTCATCAATCTGCCAGAAGGGTTTATTGTCAAGATAGAATTTATTTGCGTCACGTACAAAGTCCTGAAGCTTTTTGTGCATAGGATAATCGAGCAGACTCCATTCGAGTCCCTCATCATAACGCCATTCGATAAACTGTGCTATCTCGCCGCCCATAAACATCATCTTCTTACCGGGGAGCGACAGATAATATCCCAAAAGTGCACGGTAGGATGCGAATTTTTCCTCATAGCTGCCGTACATTTTGTCAACAAGCGACCTCTTGCCGTGTACCACCTCATCGTGCGACAGGGGCAGGATATAGTTCTCGCTATATGCGTAGAACATCAGGAAGGTCAGCAGATTATGGTTATCCTTGCGGAAATACGGGTCCATAGACATATAACGCAGCGTATCGTTCATCCAGCCCATATTCCATTTATAGTTAAACCCTAATCCGCCCTTATCGACAGGACCCGTTACCATTCCCCAAGCCGTCGATTCCTCTGCAATCATAAGGAAGTTCGGGAATTGGGAAAACATCATTTTGTTAAGGTTTCTCAAAAATTCAATTGCCTCGATATTCTCGTGTCCTCCGTAGATGTTCGGTGTCCACTCGCCGTCACGTCGGCTATAGTCACGGTAAAGCATCGAAGAAACGGCGTCAACTCTCAAGCCGTCAATGTGATAAACCTCTGCCCAAAAATATGCCGACGAGAGCAGGAAGGAATTAACCTCGCCCTTGGAGTAGTCGAAAACCATCGTACCCCAATCCTTATGCTCGCCCATTCTCGGGTCTGCGTACTCGTAAGCCGCAGTGCCGTCGAACATATAAAGTCCGTGCTCGTCACGGGGAAAATGCGCGGGCACCCAGTCCATAATGACATAAATACCCTCTTTATGCGCACAGTCGATAAAATACATCAAGTCCTCGGGCTTGCCGTAACGCTTGGTTGCTGCGAAATACCCCGTCACCTGATAACCCCACGAGCCGTCAAACGGATACTCGGAAAGAGGCATAAACTCAATGTGAGTATAGCCCATATCCTTAACATAGGGTATCAGCTCATCTGCAAGCTCACGATAATTGTAAAAGCCGCCGTCAGCGTGCATTTTCCAGCTGCCGGGATGCACCTCGTAAACAAGCATCGGCTTGTCGTAGGGTGCGATTTTTTCACGGTTTTTACGCCATTTTGCATCGCTCCACTTATGCTGCGGCATATCACGCACTATCGACGCCGTATTCGGACGAAGCTCCGCCTCAAAAGCAAACGGGTCGGCTTTCAGCACAATTCTGCCCGATTTTTCCATAACGGCATACTTATACAAGCTGCCCTCGGAAATATTGTCAAACCAGCCGTACCATATACCCGTCGTACCTGCTCTTTCAAGCTCCATACCGTCGCCCGTCCAGAGATTTTTGTCGCACGCAACCGACACGCTCCTTGCGTTCGGCGCCCACACGGCAAATCTCCAGCCGTTATTATATTTATGCACTCCAAGTGCCTCATATGCTTTATAATTAGTCCCCTCGTTAAATAAATACAAGGGAAGCTCGTCCAATCCGAATTTATAATCAGCCATAATGTCCCCCTCCTTAGCTGCCACTCTTCTATTATTTCATTATAGCACAGTTTTTTTATGCAGTAAATACCGTTTTGCTATAAAAATTTTGAATTTGTTTGTATAATTTGACGAAAAATGCAGATTTTTCCATAACTTTGCGCCCGTAATTCCTTTCGTATTGCTTTGTTAATAAACCGTAAACATATTGTATTATATTTTCAACAAAAATTTCTTGACAGCGACAGAATTTTAGTATAGAATATATACTGTGCTTAATATTTCTTTGAACTGTAATTCGGGTAATGTAGCGTTATTATGGTTTATGGGAATTATTGCGGACAAAATCCGCTTGACAATACATAAAATTTAATAGCTTTGCATCACCCGAATGATAAGAAAATAAGAAAAATATCAAACGGGGGTGACAAATATAAATACTTTAACAATAGTTTTTATATGTCTTACAGCATTATTTTTGTTGCTGAACATCGCTTCCTTCTTTGCAGGCATCAGTTACCGCAAGAAAATTGCCGAGGCAGAAATCGGTACAGCCGAGGAACACGCTAAAGCTATTCTGGACGAGGCGGAGAAAAACGCCAAGGCTAAACAGCGTGAGCTTATGCTCGAAGCAAAGGAAGAAAATCATAAGCAGAGAAGTATCCTTGACGCAGA
>JAFULX010000164.1 GCA_017483065.1 Clostridia bacterium
AAGAGGCAGACAATTCCGTTCAAGAATTACCTGCCTGCCCCTCTATGAATGCAATAATATTGAGAACTATTGCACACTAATTATATCTACGATAGATGTTTTCTCCAATTTTTTAATGGGGTTTCTTACTGCCAAAATTACTGCAATGGCAACAACAACAATAATGATACCAAGCTGAACCAGAGGAACACTCCATGCATCGCCCCATTTATAGGTTATAAGTTTGCTAAATAAAATCTTATTACAGACTATTCCTAAAACGCTACCGCAAATAGTACCTGTGATTGCATAGGTAGATGCTTCGGCAATAATCATTTTAGCCAGTTGCCTGTTACTTAATCCAATCGCTCGAAAAACTCCGTATTGTTTCATTTTTGCCACCACACTCATAGCTATGCTATTTATGATATTGAATAGTGTAATCAATGCAATCAATACCAAAAAGCCATAAATGAAAAGCCCAAAACAATAGTAAGCCCCACGGGTGTTACTATTACCCATTCGCTCATCAGAAAATGTATATTGTGAGCCTACCAAGCGGTGTATTTCATTTACATCATTCTCTGTGGCATTTTGAGATAACTGTATATCAATAATACTATAATCCGTTTCGCCCGTCAGTTTTCTAAAGGTATCCTCAGAACAAATGAGCTTGCCAACATCTTGACGATTATTAAATGGGCAGTCAGATAACATACCGACAATCTCCATATCAGCTTGGCTGCCATTCAAATTTAAGGTAATGACATTGCCTACCTCAATGTCGTTTTGTGGCTCAAAAACGATAAGTCCTGTATTACTTTCACTTTGTGCTTTTTCCAAGCTGCCGGACAAAACATAGTCCTTTGCCCAGTCAAACTGCATGTCTTCATATGAAATAAGGTCAACAACTTTTTCCTCGCCATTTACGATTACGGGAACATTGTAAGCAAACATTCGCCCATAAACATTTTTTACGGCGAGATTTTGCTGTAATTCCTCAATAAATTCAGCCTTTACCGAGCAGGTATCTTCTGGACTGATAACAGATATATCGGCAGTCCACGGCTGTAAAGGCGTCAATGTGTGATTCATAAAATCAATAGTTACTGAAAATGCAAGAAAAAGAATAATACTGATTGAAAATGAGCTAATCATTAAAATAAAATTCTTTTTGCTTGCTTTAGCATGATGAATACCAAGAGAAGTGTCTATCTTGAAAAACTTGGTATTCGCCGCTTTTTTTACAGGTTGTAAATCATTTGCATTTCCAGATACCGCTGCCAAAGGAGAAACTTTGGATGCTTTCTTAGCAGGAGAACGGGCAGCAAGGAGAACTGTCAACAAACCAACAACAATACCCGCTATAATACTTGGATAGCTTATACTAAAAGCAGGCATTCCACCAAAATATTGTGGACTAAGCTGCCGCAAAATAAAACACAATACCCAAACCAATACCATACCGCCGATAACACCAAGTGGAATTGCAAAGCGACACCAATTCATAACCTCTTTACGTACTAACTGCATAACCTGTTTAGGTGTTGCCCCTATGCAACGAACCATTCCAAAAAACTCTGTTCGCTGTGCCACATTAGTGTTCATACTACTTGCAATCATTAAAACGCCAGCCATCAAAACGAGGAAAAATAGAATTATTGCAACAGTATACACCTGTGCCATGAATGAATCATCACTCTGCCCCATCAAACCAAGCAATGTTATATTTTCGGTTACTTGTTTATCGGACAATCCGTACTGTTCTTTAATCTCAGCTATCTCTTTTGGAATGTTTCCTTTATTATCAAATAGCACGAAAAACATTGTATACTCAGATGGGTTAACATCTGTTTCATTGGAGTAAATTGTTCGAAAGCCATCTGTTGTCAAAAACACACCATAAACATCTTCACGCATAAGGTTTGCGGAATTTTTCATAAAGCCAGAAATAATATATGAGAATTCCGTTCCATTTGGCGTTGTAATTACAATTTGCTCACCAATTTTTAACTTTAGCGTATCCTTCGCATTGATTGATATCATTGCTTCATTCTCAGTTTTAGGAAACGTCCCTTCATCCAACACATTAAAAATTTCTGTAACTATGCTTTCATTTCCACCGCATATACTCACATTTTTTCCATGCAAAGTATATTCTTGTTCTCCTCGAAAATTCAGCGTACCATAATCGGCAACAGTAGCTACCTCTGGTCTGGAAGATATAAGCATTGCATCTTCATCACTAATGTTTTGTATGCCAATATGCCAATTTCCGTTTTCCTGCTGTGCCTGCAAAATCTGCCCTCTGATAAACATATCAGCCATACCGAAAATAGCTGTTACCAGAAAGACAGCCAATACAATACAAATAATAGACATACGATTTTGCTTTCGATGTACTTTTGCAGAAATAGGAACAAGGTCAAGATAACTTTTCATTCGCATTACCTCCCAAGTCTGTCAGCACACCGTCTGTGACACGCAAGACACGGTCAACCATAGAAGTAAGACCGTTGTTGTGCGTAATCATAAGTATTGTTTGTTGGTAATGTCTGGATGCTTTTGTCAGCAAATCAATAACATCTTGGCTATTCTTGCTATCCAGATTGCCTGTCGGCTCGTCCGCAAGAATCAACTTCGGTTTTGTAATCAATGCCCTGCCAATAGCGACACGCTGCTGCTGACCGCCATAAAGCTGGCTTGGAAAATGGTTTCTTCGTTCTGTTAAGCCGAGCAATTCTAATATTTCTTCTACATCAGAAGCTTTCGGTTTGCGATAATCCAAAAGAAGCGGAAATGCTATATTCTGTTCCACCGTCAATTCAGATACAAGCTGAAAAGACTGAAAAATAAAGCCGATATTCCTCCTTCTGAAAATCGTGCGTTCTTCTTCTTTCATATAAAATAAGTTATTCCCATCCATCGTGACTGTGCCAGAAGTAGGAACATCCAATGCACCGATACAATTTAGCAGGGTACTCTTCCCAGAGCCAGACTCTCCAACGACAGCAACGAACTCACCTTTTTCCAGAGAGAACGATACATTTTTCAAAGCATCGACTTTTGTCTCACCAGTTCCGTATGTTTTACACAGATTTTGTACTTTTAAGATTTCCATTTATAAGTACCTCCTTTCTCACAAGGATAGAAGTAACAGCTTACAATCAGATGAATTTAACCTTACGATTCCGTAAGGAAAGACAATGTAAAGGTTGTTCCCTGTAATAGCTCGCTCTGAACAGAAAGAATACCGCCTTGTCCCTCAACAATCGCCTTTGCTAATGGCAATCCAAGTCCAATCCCTTGACTTTCTGAAGTATTTTTGCTTCGATAAAATCTCTTAAATATGTGGTGTATATCCTCTTGGGAAATGCCGTGTCCGTTATCCGTAATAAATATTCTAATCATAGCGGGCGTTTGTTCCCACGATATAGAGATTTTTCCCCCTGTATCTGTATGGTCAAGTGCGTTTTTGATAATGTTGCCAATGGCTTCGCCCGTCCACTCTATATCACAGTAAAGCATCTGTTCCAAATCACCATCTATCACAATTTCCTTTTTTTCATTGTCCGCCCGTGTTGTCAATTCACTAATTGCGTGATTAATAATATTCGGGATACTGTAATTGGATTTTTCAAAAGAGATGCTCCCTGCATCTATTCTTGTGATTTTCAACATAGATTGAATAAGCTGTTCCATTCTCTTTAATGCAGTTCCAATCTTTAAGGAAAATTCTTTGACCGTTTCGAAGTTTTCTGGCTCATTCTCAATAATTTCCTGATACATCATAAGTGCCGACAGAGGCGTTTTTAATTGATGTGATATATCAGAAATTGTATTTTTAAGAAA
>JAFULX010000165.1 GCA_017483065.1 Clostridia bacterium
GGTGTTGCCTTAGCAACACCCTTCTATATTTCAGCAATTTACAGTTGACAAAAGGAATTTTATTGTGTATAATGTATATAGAAAAAGGCAAGACCTCAAACGGTTATGCCAAAAACATTGTTATTTTAATGAATAACCGTCTTGGCAGAGGCGGTTATTCGGCTTTTTTTGCATTTTTTCAACATCTTTTTGAAACACCTATTAAGGGGGTCTTACGACCCCCTTAATTAGTTTTTACTCCTCGGCATTATCCATTGCGTACTTGCAGCAAAGCAATACCAAATGATTAAAAGAAATTTCATTTTTAGCCGCATATTCGTTCAACTGATTGAACATCTTCTCGGTAAAACGTATAGTTCTTGGAATATTTGCGTTTTTTAGTTCATTGTCTACTTTGAACATATAACCACCTCTAAACTTTTTCTTGACTATAATTATAAAGTTTTGTATAATCTTATTTATATAACCAAATATAGTTATAAAAATGGTTATATAGGAGGTCATTATGGAAATAGAAAAAACAGCAATGTTCATAGGTCACAGTAAAATATATACCGACATATCTAACACAATAACTCCACTCTTGACAACTTTAATTGAAAATGGTGTTGATACATTTTTAAATGGAGGAATGGGTGATTTCGATAACAGATGTGCATACTATATTAAACTGATGAAAGAAAAATATCCTCATATTAAACATTATATGGTGTTACCATATCCAAATTATAAGGTATATCGGGATTTTATGAATTTCGACAGAAATATTTTTGATGACAGTATATATCCTGATTTGGAAGAATGTTACTTTAAAGCCATCATACCAAAACGTAATGAATGGATGATTAAAAATTCAAAATATGCTGTTTGTTATGTTAATCACGATTGGGGTGGTGCTGCAAAAACATATAAAAAAGCTGTAAAAAGGGGACTTATTACAATAAATATTGCAGAAGGTATCTAAACTGATATGAGGGGGTTCTCAGGGGGTCTTGCGACCCCCGTTTTCATTTTTCACATTACCCCATACTCCGCAGTAAAGCACAGCTCCTGCTCGATACGCAAAAGGCGGTTATACTTTGCGGTACGGTCGCATCTTGCAGGTGCACCGCACTTAATCTGCCCTGCATTGGTTGCAACAGCGATATCGGCAATTGTAGTATCCTCCGTTTCGCCGCTGCGGTGCGATATAATCGCCCTGTATCCTCTCTTCTGTGCCTCCTCGGTAGCCTCGAGTGCCTCGGTCAGCGTTCCAATCTGATTAACCTTAACCAGAATTGCATTTGCCGCACCCTTCTCAATTCCCTTTTTAAGACGTTTTGTATTTGTCACAAACAAATCATCGCCGACAAGCTGGATTTTGCCACCAAGACGCTGTGTAAGCTTCTGCCAGCCTTCCCAGTCCTCCTCGCCGAGCGGGTCCTCTATTGAATATATAGGAAATCTCTCCGCCAAATCTGCCCAGTATTCAATCAGCTCATCGGTGGTTTTTTTGATATTGGATTTCGGCAGAAGATATCCGCCGCCCTCCGACACCCACTCCGAGCCTGCCGCATCAAGTGCAAGCACAAAATCGTGCTTCATACGGTAGCCTGCGTCCTCAACCGCAGATATAATCAGCTCAATCGCCTTTTCATCACTCGACAAATTCGGTGCAAAGCCGCCCTCGTCGCCGACAGCTGTTACCGCACCCGATTTATTGAGTAGCTTTTTCAAGCTCTGATACACCTCACAGCACATTGTAAGACCTTCACGGAAGCACTTTGCACCTATTGGCATTATCATAAATTCCTGAATATCTACATTATTATTTGCGTGTGCGCCGCCGTTTAGAATATTCATCATCGGCACAGGCATAATATGCGCATTTGCACCGCCAACATAACGGTAAAAGCTGATGCCGAGGCTGTCTGCGGCAGCGTGTGCGGCGGCAAGGGACACAGCAAGTATAGCATTTGCACCGAGCCGTTCCTTATTAGGTGTACCGTCAAGCTTTATAAGCTCCTTGTCAATTGCCCTCTGGTCAAGCACATTCATTCCGACAAGGCAATCCTTAATCTCGCCGTTCACACTTTCAACAGCACGCAGAACACCTTTACCGAAAAAACGCTCCTTCTCACCGTCACGCTTTTCGCTCGCCTCAAAGGTACCGCACGACGCACCTGACGGCACAATCGCTCTGCCGAACCCGAACTCGGTATGCACCTCCGCCTCAACCGTCGGCGTACCTCTCGAGTCAATTACCTCACGTGCGAAAACGTCTACAATCCTGATATTCATTTTATTCCTCCGTTCCAAATTTTTCTCTGTGTATTCTCCCCTGTTTTCACATAATTTATTACACTTTTTCCACCTTCTCTCAAAAAATGTCAAAATTTTTTGAAAAAAAATATTAAAACTCTTGTAATATTCGTAAAAATCTGTTAAGATATAATATACATTGGAGTAAAAGCCTCTTTTGCTCCGACCTTGATATGTATAAAAATGGGGGATAATAATGGAAATTAAGGAAATTTGGGAAAGCTCCTTATCTTTTATCCGCCGAAGCATCAGTTCAATGGTTGGTTTCAATACTTATATCAACGTAGCAAAGCCTGTTTCCTTTAACAACAGCGTGTTTACGATTTCCGTTCCATCGGCAATCTGTAAAAATATGATAGAGCTTCGCTACATAGACGACATCGAGGCGGCAGTATGCCGTGTGGTTTCCGATGCGGTAATGGTGGAAGTTATCGTGGGTGAGCCGAATAATATTATTGAAGCCGACGTCAAAGTCAATTCACCAAGCGAGCCGTACATAAAAGCTAACTTAAATCCGAGATACACCTTTGAAAACTACGTTGTCGGCGCTTCTAACGAATATGCAACCGCTGCAGCCCTCAACGTGGCACGTGAGGACAGACCTAAGGGTAATCCTCTGTTTCTCTACGGCAAATCGGGACTGGGCAAGACGCATCTGATGCAGGCTATCGGTAACAAGATTTTGGAGAATTCACCGCACCAGAAGGTAGTTTACGTTACAAGTGAACGCTTTACAATTGATATGATTAACTCGGTACGTGACAAGGATATGGAGTCCTTCCGTCAGCGTTACCGTGATGTGGACGTGCTTTTGATTGACGATATCCAGTTTATCGAGAATAAGCAGGGTATTCAAGAGGAGTTCTTCCACACCTTCAACGACCTTTATATGAAGGATAAAAAGATAGTTATTACAAGCGACCGTATGCCGAAGGAGCTTGTTTCCATTGAGGAACGGCTTATCACACGCTTTGAGTGGGGCTTGCCGATTGATATTACAACTCCGAACTATGAAACAAGGGTTGCAATCCTTAAAAAGAAAGCGGAGGCACAGCACGCAACACTCCCGAACGACGTTTTAACCTACATTGCCGAGCGTGTCGATTCGAATATCCGTGAGCTTGAGGGTGCTCTTTTGAAGATAATTTCCTTTGCGGGAATTTCCAACAAGCCGATTGATATGACACTTGCCGAGCACGCTATCAGCTCAATAATTCCCGAGGACGGCATAATCAAAATCACTTATCAGAAGATAATGGACAAGGTGTGCGAGTTTTACGAGGTTTCAATTGACGATATGAAGAGCCAATCGAGAATGCGTAATATCACACGTCCAAGACAAATTGCAATGTATCTTTGCAAAAAGCTGACAAGTATGAACTTTGTCGAGATTGCAAAGGTATTCGGTAATCGTGACCGTACCACCGTTATGTACGGCGTGGACAAGGTTATTGACGATATTTCCAACGACAGCCGTCTGAAAGCGGAGGTTGACCTTATAATAAAGGACCTCAATAACATTTAATCCACGAATTTGTCCACAGTGTGAAAGAATAAACTGTTGATAACTTTTCCGCATTTTTACAGGATGTTGAAATGTGAAAAACATCCAACTCTTTACTGACACACTTTTTGAATAAATATACGAGGTAAAATAAGGGTTTTCCGTACTTTTCCACATACCCAACACCTCTACATCTACTACAACTATCATATATTATATATCTTATACGCAAAAGGAGATTTTGCTTTATGAAATTATTATGCCATAAGCTGCTTTTGACCGAGATAATCAATACGGTACAAAAAGCGGTAAGCTCAAAGGCTGTTATGCCTATTCTTGAATGTATCAAGATAGACGCTGCAATTGACGGTCGTGTTGTTGTTACAGCTAATAATCTTGATATCTGTATCGAATATATCTGCGAATGTACCGTTAAGGAAAGCGGTTCAATTGCACTGTCCTCGAGAATGTTCGGTGATATTATAAGAAGACTTCCCGACGAGGAGGTTTCAATCGACGTTAACGAGTCAAATAACGTAACCACTATCAAGTGCGGTAAATCAGAGTTTAATATTCAGGGACTTAATGCTCTTGAATATCCGTCAGTTCCAGAGGTCAGCGAGGTTTACAGACTCTCAATGAAGCAGGGTGTTCTGAAGGATATGATTAAAAAGACCATCTTTGCTGTTTCGCAGAATGAGGCTAAGCGTCCCATTCTCACAGGTGCACTTTTTGAGATTGAAACGGGCGTTCTGTCGGTGGTTGCAACGGACAGCTACCGTCTTGCTCTTGTAAAAGAGGTTGTTGACGCATCACTCGAGCCGAAAAGCTTTGTTATCCCTGGTGCAACGCTCCGTGAGGTTTTGAAAGTCCTCAAGGACGGCGAGGAAAATGTTGATTTGATTGTTTCCGACCGTTATGTGATGTTCAATTTCGGTGAATTTAAGATTACCGCAAGACTTTTAGAGGGTAAATACATCAATTACCGCCCCGTTCTTCTTGCTCCAAACGAGATTTACGTCAATGCATCGGCACGTGATTTGGCAGACAGCCTTGAAAGAGCTGCACTTATTATAAATGATGATATGTCCGCAAAGGCTGAAAAGCTTCCTGTTATACTCAATGTTTCTTCCGAGAAGATTGAAATTACCTGTATGACAAGCCGAGGCAAGGTTTATGATGCGGTTGAGGTAAGCACAAGCGGCGAGGATTTGGAAATAGGCTTTAACCACAAGCTCCTTCTTGACGCTTTGAAGGCTTGCGAGGACGATGAAATCAAAATGGAATTTTCAAACCCGAGAAGCTCCTGCTTTATCACCTCACGCAATAACGGCAATTATACATTTATGATTTTGCCTGTAAGGCTGTATAATAACTGATATGCTGAATATTGAAAAAATCGTAAGCTTTGATATGGACGAAAACTGTTACCTTATATATGGGGACAGTAAAAAAGGTGCATTGATTGACCCAGGTGCTTCCTATGATAAGATAATCAAAAGGGTTGAGGAAACGGGCGTTGATGTAGAATATATACTTCTCACCCACTGTCACTACGACCATACGCAAAGCGTTAATAGATTAAGGGGACAGAAAAAGCTTGTATGCAGTGAAAGGTGTAATTTCAATATGCAGAA
>JAFULX010000166.1 GCA_017483065.1 Clostridia bacterium
CCTCGGCAAGCACCGAACAATGCACCTTCTCGGCAGGAAGTCCGTCGAGAGCCTCCATAACCGCCTTATTCGTCAACGCAAGTGCCTCGTCCACCGTCTTGCCCTTAACCATTTCGGTTGCCATT
Source organism: Clostridia bacterium (assembly GCA_017483065.1). Taxonomy (GTDB): domain Bacteria; phylum Bacillota; class Clostridia; order UBA1381; family UBA1381; genus HGM11525. The sequence continues at coordinate 126 of JAFULX010000166.1, forward strand.
GAGCTGGTTGCAATCGCCGCTCCGCAGCCGAAGGTCTTGAAGCTGACATCCTTTACAACGTCGTCCTCGATATCCATATAAATCTTCATTATATCTCCGCATTTTGCATTTCCGACCTGTCCGACAGCGTTTGCATTTTCAAGCTCGCCGACATTTCTCGGATTTGCAAAATGGTCCATTACCTTTTCTGAATACATAGCAATTTTCCTTTCTTTATAAGTATTTTAACCCTCATAGAGAGGCGACATCTGTCTTAAACGTTCCACTATTGGCGGTAAAACCTCGAGTACATAATCGACCTCCTCCTCGGTCGTTTCGGCGGAAACCGAAAGACGGAGCGAGCCGTGTGCAATTTCGTGCGGCAAGCCTATTGCCAGAAGCACGTGCGACGGGTCGAGCGAGCCTGACGCACACGCACTTCCGCTGGAGGCACATACACCCTTCATATCAAGCATCATAAGTATCGATTCGCCCTCGATATATTTAAACGAGAAATTCACGTTGTTGCAAAGACGTCCGTCGTCCCTCGGGCCGTTTAGCCTTGCGTCGGGGATAGTCTTTTCAATGCCGTCTATCAGACGGTTTCTCAGCCTTGTCATTTTCTCAACGCTCTCGTTAAGCTCGGCATTTGCAATTTCCAAAGCCTCGGCAAGACCAGCCATTCCCGCAACATTCTCGGTCGCGGCACGCTTGCCTCTTTCCTGACCGCCGCCGTGAATGAGGTTTGAAATTCTAATGCCGTTACGGATATACAAAAGTCCCATACCCTTCGGACCGTGGAATTTGTGTGCAGAAACGGACAGCAAATCAACTCCCAGCTCCGCCGCATTAACTCTCATATGTCCGACAGCCTGTACAGCGTCGGTGTGCATCAGTACGCCGTGTGCTTTTGCAATCTTTGCAATCTCGGCAATCGGCTCAATTGTGCCTATTTCGTTATTTGCGGTCATAATTGAAATCAGAATTGTTTTATCGGTTATAGCCGCCTCAACATCTTGCGGATTTACTCTGCCCTCGCCGTCTACGGGCAGATATGTCACATCAAAACCGTGCTTTTCGAGAAATTCGCACGCAGACAGTATTGCATGATGCTCGATTGAGCTTGTTATGATGTGGTTTCCCTTTGCTTTATATGCGTCTGCGATACCCTTAATCGCCCAGTTATCCGCCTCACAGCCCGACGCTGTAAAATATATCTCGTTCGGCTTGACTCCAAGCTGTACCGCAACTCTTTCCCTTATCTCGCTGACAGCGTGCCCTGCAATACGTCCGACATTGTAGAACTTGGACGAAGCGTTACCGTAAATCTCTGTAAGATACGGCATCATCGCATCAAGCACTCTCGGCGACAGACTCGTTGTCGCATTGTTATCCATATATACGGGTTTATTCATTGCCTAACCCTTCCTTCTGTAAAAATTCGCCATAACATATGAGCAATCATTCATATGTTATACATATTATTGTACCGCATTTTCGAAATTTTGTCAATATTTATTATACTATTTTAAAAATAATACTATACAAATTTATTTTTTTTTGATATAATATTATATGAATTTTTGACAAGGGGTAATTTTACTATGAAAATTGGTGGTATAATTGCTGAATATAATCCGTTCCACAACGGACACGCCTTCCAGCTTTCGCAGGTGAAGGCGGAGTGCGACGCTGTGGTTGCGGTAATGAGCGGCAGCGTTGTGCAGCGAGGTTCGATTGCCGCTTACGATAAATTTATGCGTGCAAGAGCGGCAGTACTCAGCGGAGTTGATTTGGTGCTTGAGCTGCCGTGCGTTTATACGCTGGCACCTGCGGAGCTTTTCGCAAAAGGTGCTGTCGGAGTTTTAGACGCAACAAAGGTTGTGACCGACCTTTATTTCGGCAGCGAATGCGGTGATACCTATTCGCTAACACGAGCGGCGGAGATTATGCTTGCCGAGCCGCCCGAGGTTTCGGCACGGATTAAGGAATATCTGCGTATGGGCAAGGGCTACAAGCAGGCAACGCTGGAGGCATATCTCGGGGTTATTCCCGCAGAGCTTGTCAATCTGCCGAATAATCTTTTGGGTATTGAGTATATTAAGTCGATTATCCGTTCGGGCAGTAAGATTGAGCCGCACGCACTTTTAAGACAGTTTGCAAACCATAACGATACATCGCCGTCAAACGGCTTTGCGTCGGGTAATACAATCCGTGATATTCTCGACGAAAAGAAGGATATTTCGGCGTATGTGCCGCCGATTACCTATGCACTTTACGAGCGTGCCAAGCCTGTTGACCGCAAGCTGTATGACGCAATCGTGCTTTATATGCTCAGACTCAAGGGTATGAAGGAGTTTAACAGGGTATTTGACGCATCTCCCGACCTTGTTTCGAGAATTTTGCGTTCTATTCCCGATTCGACCTCGGTTGACGATATTATCACGAAGAGCTATTCAAGACAGTTCTCCAATGCAAGAATAAGACGTGCTATTCTTTCTATGCTTCTGGAGATTGACGGCGAGCTGGTAAATTCCGCACCGCAGTATCTCCGAGTGCTTGCATTTAACGATAAGGGCAGAGAAATTCTCAATAAAATAGGCAAAAAGAGCAAGCTGCCGATTATCACAAAGGCTGCCGATTTCAAGGAGCCGTCGCCGATGTTCGAGGCGGAGGTCAGAGCGACCGAGCTTTCCTCTGTCTGCCGTGGTGTAAAGCGTGGAATTGATTTTGTGACAAGTCCGTATTACATCACCGAGGCGAGGTATCAGATTACCGATTTCCCCAAACCGCCCATTCCGCCGCATCATACAATGAAGATAACGCCCGAGGAAAAGGCAGCGGCAAGAAGAGCGGCACTGAAGGAGCAGAAAAAGGCACAGAAGAAAAAAAAGTACAAGAAAAAGCCTGCCGCAAAGAAAAAAGCGGCAAAACCGGCTGAAAATAAAGCAGAATAACACAAAAAGGGAGTGTCAGCTTGAAGCGACACTCCTTTTTGCACCTAACGGCTTAAACCCCTCAGTTGCACAGACACTTGAGTACCCAGATTATGATGATAATCCAAACGATAGTTTCGCAATCGAAACAGCTGTTGTTTGACATTCTGCAATCACCCATTATGTTACCCTCCTTTTGAAAATTTCAAAAGCTTTGCTCTTGCATTATCATATTATGCTTCGGAGAAAAATTGGTGCATTATTAAATATTTATTTCATTTATCACTCCGCCGTTTACAAATCGGCAGGCTACTGATATAATACCGCAGGAGGGAGTGAATTTTTTATGTATGAGCTTAATTCTGCGGCGGAAAAGCGGAGCTTTTATAAAACGGTGCTTGCACTTGTTCTGCCGATGGCAATACAAAATCTGATAAACGTGGGCGTACAGGCGGCGGACGTTGTAATGCTCGGACGTGTGGGCGAGGTTGCAATCTCGGCGGCGTCGCTGGCAGGACAGGTTTACTTTATAATGACGCTGTTTTTCTTCGGTCTGACCTCGGGTGCGGCGGTACTTACCGCACAGTATTGGGGCAAGGGCGACGTTCGTACAATTGAGCGTGTGCTTGGTATTGCCTTGCGTACTGCTCTTTTAACCGCTGTTCTGTTTACGGCGGCGGCTATTCTGTTCCCCGATTATCTAATGCTGCTGTTCTCGCACGAGGCGGACGTTATCGAGGCAGGTGCAGACTATATGCGTATCTGTGCGACAGCGTACATTCCCGCAGCGGTGGCAATGGTGTATCTTAACGTGATGCGAAGCGTGGAGCGTGTTATTATTTCGACGGTTGTGTACTCGGTGTCGCTGCTCGTTAATATCGCCGTCAATGCGGTGCTTATATTCGGACTTTTCGGTGCACCCGCACTCGGTGTCCGTGGTGCGGCAATCGGTACGGCGGTAGCACGGTACAGCGAATTTTTCATTGTGCTTTTCTATGCGTTTAAAATCAACAAAACCGTCCGTCTGCGTGTAGGCGACCTGTTCCGCACCGACAAGCTGCTCAGCAGGGACTTTACAAAATATGCTGTTCCCGTAACCGTAAACGAGCTTATGTGGGGTACGGGCATTTCGGCGGTTTCGGCTATAATCGGGCATATGGGCAAGGCGGCAGTTTCGGCAAACTCTGTGGCACAGGTGGTACGTCAGCTTGCAATGGTAGTCACCCTCGGCGTTGCAAACGCTACTGCGATTATGCTCGGCAAGGCAATCGGCGAGGGTCGTCCCGAAAATGCAAAGGTCTACTCGGTGCGGTTTATGAAGATGACGGTACTGCTCGGTTTTATGGGTACGGCACTGATTTTGGCGGCATCGCCGATTATGCAGAGTGTTATGCAGCTTGGCGAGGAGGCTAAGGGATATCTTTCGGTAATGCTGTTTGTGATGAGCTATTTTGTGATATTCTCGGGAATTAACACCGTTTTGATTGTAGGTGTGTTCCGTGCGGGCGGTGATACGAAATTCGGTCTTATTATGGACTCGGGTACACTATGGGGCATTGTTCTGCCGATTGGTGCGATTGCCGCATTTTTGCTGAAGCTCCCCGTCTGGGCGGTTTATGTGATACTGACCTCGGACGAGCTTTTGAAGATTGGCTTTGTTATATGGCGTTACCGCTCATATAAGTGGCTGCAAAATGTGACAAGAGATTTTGACTAAAAATAAAATTTATATTGACACATATCACGGTATCGTGATATAATGTTAACGAAGGGAGTTGAAATAATGCCTGTATTATCAAGATTTTACGGAATAATAATAAGGATGTATTTTTTACAGAGCGAACACAATCCTCCGCATATTCACGCTATTTATAATGAAGATGTTGCAGCTATTGATTTTATGACGGGAGAGGTTATAGAAGGTCAGCTTCCGCCAAAGGCACTGAATATGGTAAGAGAATGGATTTCAATTTACAAAGATGATTTGAAAAACATCTGGGATACACAAGAGTTTAAACAGCTTCCACCGCTTGAATAAAAGGAGGGCGACTTATGTTTCATAAAATAAAGAATGTTACACCTCTTCCGCAATATAAGCTTAGCGTCCAGTTTTGCGAAGGAATAACAAAGCTATACGATATGAAATTATTGTTTGATAAATTGCCTGTTTTCAAGTTTTTTGTTGAACACCCTGAAGAATTTTATAATGTCGCTGTTGATGTCGGCGGATACGGTATAGTATGGAATGACGAGCTTGACTTGTCCTGTGATGAATTATGGGAAAACGGCGAAAAGGTTGACACTCCCTTTGACGGACTTATGTCTTTCAGCGATGCAACCGCTCTTTGGGGACTAAATGAAAGTACTCTCCGCAAGGCTATCAGCTACGGAAAGCTTGTAAACGGCGTTGATGTTTGCAAATTCGGCAAGCAATGGGTTGTTTCAACAGAAGCAATGCAAAGGGAATACGGTAAAAACGCTTGACATTTTCTCGGTTGTTATTCTGTATTGCGTTCAGTTTTTACAGATATGGTATCGGGTTATCGAGTTGCATCGACGATGGCAATGCGTTTTTCGTGCATCAGCGAAAAGTTGATGCACTTTTTTTATTTTAGCTATGGACAAATAACTCAGCTTGTTGTATAATATAAGATGCAACTTGAATACAATGGTGGAATGCCATACAATTGAATATTTTGCGTGCCATACGCATATTTTTTTAATTCCCAAACACTATAAAATGGTAAAAACGCATACCATCTTAACGGTTCTTTAGATGTATATATGTATGGTTCCGTATAATTAGTTGCAATTGATTGATGGCAATGCGTTTTTCGTGCATCGCTTCAGTCGATGCACTTTTTTATTTTGGAGGAGGGGTAAATTTGAAGATTGAATTTGAGCTGTTCGCAAAAGCCATTGTCGAGTCAATTTCCTGTATATTGAATACGATGGACGACAAAGCGGAGGAAAAAGTAGATGTATCCAAAATTGCGGAAAGCATTGCAGTCAGAGCACTTGACGACATAAAGAACGTAATCTGTAACGAGGAACTTAACGATTTTGAAAAGGTAGATGAAATTGTGGAAATTTTGTATAAAAACAATATTGACACAGGCAGTTGCCACGATTTTTAAAAAGGCAGAAACGAATAATTTCGTTTCTGCCCTTTGTTTTATGCAAAGCGTATGCTTTCTATTACCTGCGGCTCGAGGGGTGCGTCGGTGAAATTGGTTTCGGTCGCTGCAATTCGGTCTACAACGTCCATTCCCTCAGTCACCTTGCCGAAAGCGGCATATTTGCCGTCAAGGTGCGGTGCGTCAGCG
>JAFULX010000167.1 GCA_017483065.1 Clostridia bacterium
AGTTACCAGGTGTAATCTCGTTTCTGAACGATTTACCAATCTGACCGATACCGAACGGGAGCTTTTTGCGTGTTGTACGCTGAACATTCTTGAAATTTACAAATATACCCTGTGCTGTTTCGGGACGCAGATATACCGTTGATGAGCTGTCCTCGGTAACACCCTGAAATGTCTTGAACATCAGGTTAAACTGACGGATATCGGTGAAATTGTGCTTACCGCACTCAGTACAGCAGATGTTGTGCTCGTCAATGTATCCGAGCATCTTCTCATTGCTCCAGCCGTCAACGGTAAGGCTCTCGCCGTTTGCGAAAGCGTAATCCTCAATAAGCTTGTCCGCACGGTGACGTGCCTTACACTCCTTACAGTCCATCAAGGGGTCGGAGAAACCGCCAACGTGACCCGATGCAACCCAAACCTGCGGATTCATAAGGATAGCACAGTCAACACCCACATTGTATTTTGAGTCCTGAATGAACTTCTTCCACCAAGCCTTTTTGACATTGTTCTTGAACTCAACACCCAACGGACCGTAGTCCCAAGTGTTCGCAAGACCGCCGTACACCTCACTGCCGGGGAATATGTAACCTCTGCCCTTGCAAAGTGCTACAATTTTGTCCATTGTTTTCTCGGTATTCTTCATTTTTATAGTCATTCCTTTCAAATGATAAAATATGCGTATAATATCACTTTATAGTTTACCCTTAAATGCCCGTTTTGTCAAGTATCCTGTGTAAAAAACAGGAAAGATTTCGGCGTGTGGATTATATGGAAAAAGTTTTCCACACCCTGTTGATAATTCGTAGGATTGTAATAAATTCGACATAAACCTGCAAAAAATGTGTGGAAAACTGCGTGGAAAAGGTGGATAGTAACCGTTTTGTAACGTCAGTGAAAATATTTTGTTATGGGAATAAATGTCAAACAGATAAAATAAAATAAGTATGAGAAATTTATGCGGAGGAATAAATATGGGATATGATTATAAAAAATGCACCGAGGAAATTTTCGAGTTTTCAAAGTGCGTGCAGGGGACAGGGGTTTTTGCAATCGGCGAGAGCGTTATGGAGAAGAAAATCTACTGCATAGAGTACGGCAAGGGTGCGAAAAAGCTGTTCCTGAACGGTGCACATCACGGCTTGGAGTACATAACAGCGGCATTTTTAATGCGTTTTCTGCGTGAGCTTGCCTCGGCTTACGGGGACGGTACCGACTTTTTCGGATATGATGTAAAACGGCTTTTGGAGGGGGTAAAGCTTTTTGTTGTGCCGATGGTAAACCCCGACGGAGTGGATATTGCACAAAACGGTCTTGACATCACCAACCGCTACCACCGCCGTCTTATAAGTATGGTTGGTATTCACAGCTTTAACAGGGTGTGGCAGGCGAACGCAAACGGAGTTGATATTAACCACAACTATGACGCACGCTGGAGCGTAATCGAAAAAAATCCCTCGCCGACAAAGTACAGCGGTCCGTATTCGGAGAGCGAGCCTGAAACCAAGGCAATATGCGAGTTTGTGCGTGCGGAGGACTTTGATATGCTGATGGCGTTTCATTCGCAGGGCGGCGAGATTTACTACGACTTTGACGGAATGGCACAGGAGGCGGACAGACGTGCCGCAGAACGTATGTCGAGGGAAAGCGGCTACCCTGTTCGGCAGACGGTGGGGACGGCGGCTTTCGGCGGCTGTAAGGACTGGTTTATAAAGGAATTCGGCAGGAGCGGCTTTACCGTTGAAATGGGTCACGGCAAAAATCCTCTGCCAGAGGAACAGCTCGACAAAATATTTGAGGAAAATGCGAGAATAATTCTGTCTGCTATGACTACATTGTGTAATCAGGTGTAAAAATAAGGTGTTGTATGATACAACACCTCATAATATTTCCAAAAAATCATCAAGGTCAATTTGAGCCATTTTAAGAATACTTTTCAAAGTTCCCTTTGCGACCTCGGAATGATTTGGTATAATTACTGTTTTGCCGTTACAGGCATATTTCATATGGCTGCCCTTTTGGGAAACAAAGGTAAACCCGAAATGCTCCAAGCCTTTTGTAACCTCAGAGGGCTTTAAAATAGGATACTTAGAACCCATCAGACAGCTACCTCCATAGTTGTAACAAAAACGTCGGAGGAGATTTCAGGCTCATTATCCTCATAATACAGAGAAAGAGCCTCTTTTAGATTTTCAATACTTTCGTCTATGGTCTTGCCCTGTGAAGCCACACCGCTTGATACATCGGTTGCAACATACCAAGCTTCCTCTTTTTGAATTATAATTGTACATTTGATTGACATAGTATTACGGCTCCTTTCCTTATATTGATAGTATATGCCGCTTGCTTGCTTTTTTATAATTATAACCCAAAAGAATGAAAATTGCAATACTATTTTATCTCTGTCGAGAAAAATGAAGATGATTTAAATTTTGCTGCCCGCTCCATAAACGGGTCAGGCTCACCGTGTGATTCAACATATCTGCGTCTGTCGTCAATCGAGTCCTGAAGCTGTTGAAGCTTTTTGATTGCCTCACTTATTCCAAATGTCAACTCCCAATACAAACTTTCATAATATTTTGCTTTTTCCTTGTCAGTCATTTATAATCAACTCCTTTTTTAGGTATTATAACATAAATGACACAAAGTGACAATATATTTTTACACATTAAATCATTTTTTGAGCTAAAGGGGTTATTTATTATGTAAATATGGACGTATTTAGGAGGGATAAAATGGGAAGAGCACCTTATGGCAAGAGAAAAGAAGTTAATTTGATAGTGGGTATGAATGCCAGAAGATACAGGGAAGAAGCAGGATATACACGAGAGGAATTTGCAGAGCTGATAGACGTTGTGCCACGCTTTATGTATGATTATGAAATCGGAGCGACAGGTCTTTCGCTTACAAAATTAAAGAAAATCTGCGAGGTATTGGGTATCTCGGCAGACAGGCTTTTATGGGACAAAACCGATGAGCCGATTACGCTTGACGAGCGGCTTATGCACTTAGACCCCGAAACGCTTGAGCTTTTGCACAAAAATCTGATTTCACAGCTTGAAATTATCGAAATGGCGAGAAAGAATAAAAATTCATAATCTGTTCATTGACTTTACAGGTAAAAAGTGGTAAAATTGCCATTATAGGGGAGCTTTATTTCCCCGTACAAAGAAAACACGGAATAACTTCCGCTTTATGGGGGAATACTGTTTGTAAAAACGGCTTTTCGGGAGCGAGAAAGGGGTTTTCGTTATGGCAAAGGAAGCAATTGAGCAGGTAAAGCTTGCCGAGGAGCAGGCTGCAAGGCTTGTTGCCGACGCTGAAATTGAGGCAGCAGAAATGGTAGCTTTGGCTGGCAAGACGGCAAATGACGAGCTTGATGCCGAAAAGAAAAAGGCGGCTGACGCAATTTTGAAGGCTAAGGCGGATTTTAAGGCTGCCGAGCTTGAAAGCTTGACGGCGGCGAATGCTCAGATTGAGCAAAAATGTACAATACGGCGGGAAGAAATGCTCGCAAAAAAGGAAATCATAATCAGCAGAATAACAGATGCTATAAGGGAGTAGTATGCCCTTCGGCTATGTTGTTCTGCTGTCTTTGTTTTAAAGCAAAGGGGTGAACAGCTTGGCAATTACAAAAATGAAACGGCTTGAGCTTGTCGGACTTAACAGCGAGCGAAAGCGGATTATAGAGTATATTCAGCGGCTCGGTGCGGTTGACCTCTCGGACAGCCGTGAGGAGGGCTTGTCTGCCCATGAAACAGCATCAGCGATATCGCAGTTTGAGGCGGATATGGCACAAACCGCAGCAGCACTTGAAATCCTCGCACCCTATGGTGTAAAAAAGGGCGGAATGTTCTATCAACGTCCCGAAATCGACGCTGACAAGGTCGGTCTTGGGGACGGTGAAATATCGGAAATGACCGCACTTACAAACGAGGTACTGCGTACCAAAAAGGCGGCGGAGGACGCAAGGGAGAAAATCGCCGTACTTACACAAGAGGAACGTATGCTGACTCCGTATATAAGGCTTGACGTACCGCTCGGCTTGAAAAGAACGGGCAATGCGGTAGTAAGGGTGGGCACGCTCGAGGGTGAATGGACGAAGGAACGGCTTTGGCAGGAGTTTTTGGAGGCGGAGCTTAAATCGGTTTATTTCGAGGTGCTTTCATCGACCAAAAATCAGACGGCGGTCTGGATTATCTGTCACGCAGAACAGGAGCAGGCACTTGACGCAATGCTTGCAAAGCTGAATTTCGTGCGGCTGTCGGTTAATATGACCGATAAAATTCCGTCGGAGGAGCTAAGTCAAATCAGAAAGAATATATCCGAGCTTGAATCGGAGAGTAAACGGCTTGAGAACAGACTTTCCGAGCTTTCGGGCAGACGTGAAAAGCTGGAGCTGTTTTATGACAAAATTACACTAAGGCGTGATAAATATAAGGCTCTGTCGCAAATTGGAATTACCGAAAATGCGTTCTTTGTGACGGGATATGTTCCCGAAAAG
>JAFULX010000168.1 GCA_017483065.1 Clostridia bacterium
ATTGAAGGGATATATATAGTCAAAAAACTTGAAATACGTCCAAAATTATATAGCTTTGATAAGCCTGTATTTATGGAATCACTAAGATATTCAATGCTGATGCTTGTGCAGACGCTTGTGATACAATTCAACGGTCACGTTGACAATATTTTGATTGGTGCATACATAGGAGCAGCATCAGTTTCTGTTTATTCGATAGGTCTGCAGCTTTACAATATGTTTGAACAGTTTGCAATGGCATTTTCCAACCTGATGCTTCCAACCGTAACACAGCAGATTGTGCAGAATAACACTAACACACAGCTTGAGGATACTGTTATTAAAGTAGGTAGGTTTCAGTTTATTTTTTTGGGAGCTGTACTCTGTGGATTTATAATTTTAGGCAAAGAGTTTATAACATTGTGGGTAGGCGAGGAATTTCTTGATGCTTGGAAGGTTGGAGTGATACTGATGGTACCTACTATGATACCGCTGATACAGAATGTATGCCTTGCAATCCTGAGAGCAAAAAACAAGCTCGCATTCCGAACAACTATGGTGTCTGTGATGGCAGTAATAAATTTAGTTATAACTTATATCGGAACAAAATATTTTGAAAGCTATATTTATGCTGCAATCGGAACAGCAGTCAGCCTTGTTGTTGCAAATGTAATAGCTATGAATATCTATTATTATGCTGTATTAAAAATCAATGTTTTCAGAATATTTAAAAACGTACTTTCAAGAAACTGGTTGTGTGTCATTGTTCCGACCTTGGCGGTGCTTTATATAAAGAAATTTTTTGCAGTTTCAATTTTATCGTTTGTTACGCTTATTGTGATATTTGTCATTATTTATGCAATACTGCTGTGGTTTATAGGGCTGAATGATTCGGAAAAAAATATGATTAAGAGGATTGTGAAAAAATGAAAATTAGATTGATGACATTTCATACACCCAAAAATTACGGAGCAGTTTTGCAGGCATACTCTTTGTATTCGTATCTTAAAACAAAATCCGATGATACAAAGATTATAGACTATAATACCGAGCATTTGAGGAGTCTTTATCCTCTTATACCTAAAATCACTTCCGTAAAGGTACTTGCAAATGTACTGCTATCTTTGCACAACATTTTACCGAAGAAAAGAAAGTATGAGAAATTTGATAATTTTGTAAAAAATAATTTAGAGCTGACAAAAAGATACAGCCGTACGTCAGAGCTTTATGCCGAGCCGCCTGAGGCAGATATTATATTTACGGGCAGCGACCAGGTATTCGGTCCTAACAGAATTAAAGATGAGAGACAGGCTTTTTATCTTGACTTTGCAGATAAGCCTACTGTAACCGCATCTTATGCGGCAAGCTTTGGTATAAAACAAATTCCGAAGGAAAAACAAGCAGAGATAAAGTCTTATCTTGAAAAACTTGATTATATTTCGGTGAGAGAAAACAGCGGAAAAGATATTGTAAAATCTTGTATCGGACGTCAGGTGCAAGAGGTGCTTGACCCTGTATTCTTAAACGATGCGGAGTTTTGGGACAAAGCGTCAAAACCATATGATATTGATTTGAAAAATTATATTTTTTATTACAGATTGATGGGCAAAAAGGATTCAGATGAATCTGCGATTAAAATTGCGAAAGAGCAAGGAAAGAAACTTGTGGTTATGACGGGAGGACGGCTTAAATTCAAAGCGGATAAAGTCCTTCGAGATGTAGGACCGCAGGAGTTTCTGAGCTTGATGAGCAATGCTGATTATATTATTACCGATTCCTTCCATGGTGTTGCATTTTCGCTTATTTTTAAGAAACAGTTTGCATTTGTAGATTTTAATGAGGTTTTGCAGGAAAGAGCTATGCTGCTGATGGAAAAGGTTGGTATATCGGATATTGGCTATGCACGTGGTACAAGCTTTGGTAAAGAGCTTGATTATGAACATATTAAAGAAAGTCTTGATGACTTGATTTTATTGTCAAAAGAATACATAAATGAGGTAATAGACAGTGTTGAAAATATTTAAAGCACTTGCACAGAAAATCATATACTGTCCTGATTCATCGGTTATTCTGCTATTTCATCACCTGTCCCTCATTCCCGAATTTGACAAAAGTGGCTGCAAGCTTGACACGGCGAGCTTTGAACGTATGATATCAAAATATGATAATTATGTCAGCTTGCCTGAGCTTTTAAACGGACACGAAAAGAATAGAATTGCAGTAACCTTTGATGATGGTCTTTCTGATGTATATAACATAGGATACCGGTATCTAAGACAGAGAAATATACCATTTACAGTATTTGTACTTACAGATTTTCTGGATACTGAAGGATATATAACCACGGAGCAGCTTAGGGAAATGGCAAACGACCCTCTTGTAACAATAGGTGCGCACGGTACATCACATCGTATTTTAAAGGGCTTAAGTACTGAAGAAAAGATGGCAGAGATGGTCAATTCGAAGAATATTCTTGAGCACTTAACAGGGCAAAAGGTGACGATATTTGCATATTCACACGGTCAGTATGACGGGGAATGTATGAAAATATTGCGTAGAGTTGGATATTCCTTTGCTATGAGTGTAGAACGTTATCCGTATAATATTTTTACACGTTACAGACGTTACAGAATTCCGAGGGTGAATGTTGATACGGCTGATATTGAAAAAGCGGAGCATATACTTGAAAGGATTTTGAAAAGATGTTAAAAATTGAAGCATTAAAACAGGAGTGTACAGGCTGTAGTGCTTGTAAAACTGTCTGTCCGACAGGTAGTATCACGATGATGCTTGATAGTGAGGGCTTTTATTTCCCGAATGTAGACAGCAGTAAATGCGTGAAATGCGGCAAGTGTGAAACTGTATGTCATTGCCTTAATCCGTTGTCAGTAACTGTTGACAATACATCATATTATGGCTGGCATAAGGACGAAGAAAAGCGAAAAAACAGTTCATCAGGCGGTGCGTTTGCTGCATTGGCGGATAAGATTATTTCAGATGGCGGAGTGGTATTCGGTGCTACATTCGATTTGGATAAACGTGAGCTTGTACATAAATCAAGCGATGAAGCACCTTTACAGGAAATGCAGAAAAGTAAATATGTAGAAAGCAACATAGGCGATACGTTTGTCAAGGTACAGGAAAATCTTGATAAAGGAAGAAAGGTTTTGTTCTGTGGCACACCATGTATGGCGGCGGGACTGCGGAGGACAGTAAAGGACCCCGACAAGAATTTGCTTATATGTGATTTTGTTTGTCACGGCGTTCCAAGTGCAGGGTTGTTCAAAAGCCATCTTGATGCAATTTTCGGCGAAAAGGACAAGCTGCTTGAGCTTGATTTTCGCCCGAAAGAAAAATGCGGGTGGACAGGCAAAACCATATATGCCAGAACAAAAAATAAAAAGTGGTTACGACCGTATGTGTATGATTCGTTCTATTTCGGTTTTATGAAGAAAAATATCATATTACGCCGAAGCTGCTATGATTGTAAGTATAGAAAGTCGCATATTTCGGATATAACATTGGCAGATTTTTGGGGATATAGAGAACTTGACCCTAAAATCAATGATGAAAAAGGAATATCGCTGATTATCGCAAATAATGATTTGGGAAAGACAGCAATAGAAAATATTTCTGAAGAATTCAATTTTAAGAGGATAGATAACAAATATTCAGAATACATATATGCACCAAAGGATTATTCCGAGGCTTACGGCAAGCGTGAAGAATTTTTCGAATTGGTGGAAAAGTTTGGATTTGAAGTGGCTGCCCAAAAGACTTATATGCAAAAATCTGTAATTAAATTTTTAAAATATAAAATCAAACAAGCTATTAAAAAGGTAATTGGAAGGAGATAGTAAAAATGTTCAAAAATAAAACCCTACTTATCACAGGCGGAACAGGCTCGTTCGGAAA
>JAFULX010000169.1 GCA_017483065.1 Clostridia bacterium
AGATATTCATCTTCGTCGTCATCTTCAAATTCATATGAATGGACATACCCCAGTCTTACGTCGGGAGGCACAACTGTATATGCTGATATAACAATAAGTGCATATTTGGCATATTCTTCTTGGACAGACACGGCAGCAGTATATGGCGCACAATACTATACCTTTTCATCAAAAGATATAGGTGTACTTAATCAAAATAAAGCCCCTAATGGATACTCTGAAATGAGTGCAACATTCAAAAGTGAAACTGGTGGACACCTTTCGTCATATGCATATATAAAACCATCAGGAAATACAAATCAAACAACTGGTGCTGATCAAATTAAGGTAACTATATCATATTAAGGAGGAACATTCATATGAAAAAGACAATTGCGTTAATTGCATTAAGTGCAACTACACTTACCTCTGTATTAGGTGTAAGCCTTTTGAAAAACACTTCCAATACATCAGCAATCGAAGCAAAAACAGCTATAGAATGTGATACAACTTCAAATGTATGTGTAGCAATAGAAGATATTAATTTATCTACTGAGGATTTTATTTTGAAAACATCAACTATTAATGTTTCAAAACCGTCAAAACAAAATATTCTGTATATGATGTTAAATAGCATAGACTATTACAATTATGCTTCAGGAACAATTGCTTATGCCAATCCAAAAGATTTAAGCAGTAGTATAGTTGTTGATTTTCAAAGTGATATTACAAACAGTAATGCATATTCACATACAATTCAAAAGAATGTTTCGATAACGGATATTAACAAGGCTGTTTTACAATCAGACACAACTACATTAACTGCTACAAATGAGAAAAACACAGATTATTTAGCGGACAGAGAAGTGTGTTACAACGGTGGTTCTGCAACAGTAGCTAACAACATTCACAAAACCTATTCAAGCTCAACTAACTCTGCGATAACTCGTGCCGAGGTTCCAGAAATCGCTAATAAAGATAGATTTAGAATTAATGAAGATGGTATCCCGTGCTATCGTTATCGTGCGAATCCTACAAATATTCACGATGCAAGTATGTGTCTTTTCCCGCAAGAAATGGCTTTCGGTTTCTTGCTTGACCTTGATATGTGGGAAATTGAAGGCTCAACAACATATGAGGGACGTGAATGTGTTGTATTATCAGGAAACACCAACGAAGAATATGGTAGCAAAATTGGTGTAGACAAGTTTACTTTCTATGTTGACAAACTGACAGGAACTTTACTTAAATATGTAGGCTATGATTCTAAGGGAGAAATCAGTGACTATATGGTTTCAAGCGGAATAAGCTTTGACAATGTTTTTAATATTGAATCCAGTATCGAAATTCTTACTGCTAAATCATCTTCTTATACAGCAGAAAAGTAATCAATTTACTCATATTTATAATAAAGCCGTACATAACTTGTATGGCTTTATTATTTCTATACCCCTTGCATAACCAACAAAAACGTGATATAATATTATTAACAAGAAAAGGAGGGCAAAACCAATGGCACGAAATGTAATTTCCGCAAAGCTTGATATTATATTCAAGAAAATATTTACCGAAAACAGCGATATGCTTCATTCATTTGTGGCAAGTATGCTCGATGTTCCCTCGGAAAGCATAGAGGAAATAAAAATCACCAACACGGAGTTGCCGCCTGAAACCTATTCGGGTAAGTTTAGCCGACTGGATCTGAGCCTGAGAGTAGACAACAGACTTGTAAATGTAGAAATTCAGGTGAAGAATGAACCTGATTACCGTGACAGGACATTGTTCTATTGGGCAAAGCTTTACTCATCAGAGCTGAAAAGCGGTGAGGACTACGGCGAACTTAAACAGACTATAACAATAAATATTATAAATTTCAATATGTTCAGCGGTGATGATTATCACACAGAAGTTGCCGCAATGATAAAGGAAACAGATGAGATTTTCTCCGATAAATTCAGTATGCACTTCTTTGAGCTGAAAAAAGTCGGGAAAAAGCCAAATCCAAACAATAGCCGTGAATTATGGTTACAATTCATCAATGCTGATAGTGAGGAGGAGTTTGAAATGATTAAGCAGACAGAAATTCCTATTATGCAAAAAGCAGTAAGAATTATCTATGATATAAGCGAAGATACTAAAATAAGAGAAATTGCTCGTCTGCGTGAGAAAGCTCTGCACGATGAAGCTTCTGCTCTGAAGAACGCTAAAGCAGAAGAACGTGTTGAGACAATATCACGAATGAAAGCTCTTGGATTCACGGATGAGCAGATAAATGCAATCTATTCAGATAGAATATAATGAAAAGCCGTACAGACGATGTACGGCTTTGTTTTTTATAGCAGTCATTTTTTCAGAAAAATCTGTTCTTTTTTCTTATAGATTTATCTTTGTCTTCATAAAGATTAATAATTTTAGTGATAACTAAACCAACGATGACCGAAATTGCTACTAATGTGGAATTTAATGTTGCAAATGCAATGATAACACAGACTACGAGTGCAATACACACAATAACACCAATAATAAGTGTTCCGTCAGGTTTGTTTCTTTCTTTGCAAATATCTATTACGTCCTGTTTCGATATTTCACCTGTAACTACATTATCGGCATTGCAACACAAAGAATTGTCCTCGTCAAGTGGTGTAGTATTGGGCAATTCAAGTGTTAGCATAAATAATCTGTCAGCGGCGGTATATTCCGACAATTCTTCTTTGAACACTTTAGGGCATTTTATGTTGCTGTTCAGCTCTATTTCTTTAATAATCATTGATGTTCCTGCTTCATACATACCTTTTTCAGTTGATTTATCCGATAATAACGTTACGATGTCACCAACTTTATATGGGCAAAGAGCATCACATACATCTTGTGGAGTTACAAATTCCTTATACATATTTCATTCTCCTTTATATTACATACAAGTGGCTTTTGTCCCAAAACATAATAGCTTTAGCAGCTCCCCATAACCAAGTTCCTGCAAGCTCTGCCCATATATACAGCTTTTCAATGAAATTGGGAAGATAGTAGAATAAGGCTATAACAAGAAGTATTAAAGCCATAAAAATGACATATTCGATAATTGGTCTATCAGCGGTTTTATTTATAATATCGGGAACAAATGTCAAAAGACAAGCAATTTCAAGAAGTGAAAAAACAAGCACACCTAAAAATTTCACTATATGCGAAGCAATCGCACAGACCATTCCGACCGTGCGATTAAGCAATAATATTATTCCTGCAAGCAATCCCACAATCATAAATAAGATAAATCTTATGGGAAATGATAAAATTTTACCTAACATATTCGTCTCCTTTACTTTGAAATCTCCTTGTTGAAAACATCTTTTAACAGCTCCGCAGAGATATTTGCGGATTTTGCAAGTGATTTTATCAACTGAATTTCCTCCAGTATCTTCTGAAAGTACATTTCCTGTGCCTTTATATCAGCGTTTTCTTTGACTATGTAAACATTGGATATTGTTCTTTCCAAAACACCTTCCTCTGAAAGATTCTTGAATATTCTGCAAAACTGTGTTTTCTGCAAATCATAGTCTCTTGTAAGAATACTATCTTTGGCTTTTTTCTCGCCGTGAGTAACAGAATATATAATTGCGTCCATTACTTTATCCTGTTTAGTTCTTTCCATTTCAATTAACTCCTTTATGTTTTCTCAGAGTGTGTCACGGTGACACACTCTTGAAGTGTTTATCAAGCAATTCTGTAATAAGCTTTTCAATCTCATTATCAGAATAATCAATATTGTACCTTGCACGAACGGCTGAATAAATGTCGTTATCATTTTCTTTTCCAGTCGGCGTACATTCTATGTTCTCTGCTTCTGTTGGCTCATCGGAAGTACAAGCTTCATTTGGCTTTTCTTTATTGGTCAGTATATCAACTATATCCTCAACATCTATCAGCTCATCAGAGCTATCACAAAGGCTTCTAACACGCTTTGCAAGTGCAACTGACAACTTTACCTTTGCTTTGCTTAAAGCCTGAAATAAAGCGTTCTGAACGTCTGTATCAAGCTTTGCAATGTATTCAACTGCTCCGAAATTTATAACTCCTGTATCGGTCATTTCCTGCAATTCATTGATGAGCTTGGTAACATCAAGGTAACGATACATTGTTTTCTTTGATACGTTGAACTTCTTTGCAATTTCCTTTGCTGTAGTTTCATCATCGTTCCGAAGCTCCATATACTTTGCAAAAATCTTTCCATATTCACTCGGTAAGGTTTTTTCACGCTGAATGTTACTTTCGGAAAGAATTCTGAATACTTCATCATCGGAATAGTCTTTAATGATACAAGGAACTGTAAGCTGTCCGATTGATTTAGCCGCTTCAAGTCTGTGGTGTCCGCAGATTACTTCATACACATTGCCGACAGCTCTCACTCTCAGAGGGGTTATAATCCCTATGTCTGTAGCACTTGCGGCAATCTGTGAAACTTTCTCAGGATTTATCTTGTAAGGCTGTGTTCCGTCCTTATAAGGCTTTAAACGTGATACCTCTATATCTGTTATCTTCTCTGTACCGCCCCACACATTTGAATAGCTCTCTGCAAGCTCTGTAGGTACGTTATCGGGTACGCTTTCTTCAACGGCTTTTTTATTGTTCTTTAATGCTGTGAAATCAATCTTTCCCATTTCTTTCTGTTCCTTTCTCGCATTTTCTTTTGCAATTTCAATTCTCTGCATTATTATGCCTTTTTCAATTTCCTCGGTTGTGCCTTTACGGTAGCCGTTAGGATAGAAAAAGCGTTCTTTTACGGCTCTCCGTGCTTCTGTACCTTTTCTATTCTTCTGAAAGAATAAGGGGAAGATACCAAGTCCGAAACAATCATAACTGTTTATCTGTCCGAAGTCTGCTGCTCTCCATTCATCAGGAATTGTGTGATCGTGTCGTTCAGCTCCGTCAAGGCTGTTTACAAAGTTCAGAACACGTTTCACAAATACAAGGTCGAGAGAAAAAAGGTAACAGGCTTTGTGGTCTTTACTTTCTGTTCCGATTTTGCAACGTGAATGATACGTTATCTGAGGGGTAGCTCGGCATTCAATTTTAGTAACTTCTTTTGTTATCCAGTCACGTTCCTTAACGATATAAGGGCAACCATAACATTCGTGTTGTGGTGAATAGTTATCAAGTACATATCCTGTTGTTTCTGCTTTAGACGATTTATTAAAGGTTCGTCCGCATTTACATACATACGTTTGCATATATTACCTCTTTTTCCTTATTGAATGTTTCTTTTCATCGCATTTGAAAACTACAAGTGTTGGGATGACAAGACAGCCAAATATCAGTAAGGAGCGAAAAGATACATTTCCTGTTACAATTAGTGCAGGTAAAAATATGAGTTCTAAAAAACCAAGAACTAATGCAGGTAATAATTTACGTCTTTTAGATTTATATATTCTCTTTCCGTTTCCATTCTGAACATCAACATAGCCTGATTCTACTCGTGTTGCAGAACATATCAAGAAGTTATTGTTTTCAATCGTCTTTAATTCAAGGTCGAACAAATCATCAGAAGCTGTATATTCTGAAAGTTCATTTTTATGTATTCGTTCGATATTGGCATATTCCTTTAGCCGTATATTTGTTACAATCAACTCTGTTCCTGCTTCAAGCTTTTCATTTTGCATTGTGCTGTAGCTTGTCAACAAAGTGACTTTATCACCGATTTTGTATTTACATAATGTATCACATATGTCTTGCGGCAATGCATTATCATCATAATATTTAGGATTCTTAAAGATGAACCAAACCATTACTAATGCAATAGGTATTAATAAAATATCTTCCAAATTTATCTGCATAGTTTATCACCTACTGATTATTCTAATGGCGGTACCTATTATTGAAGTGGATAAAACAATAATCAATACTGTTCTCATCATACGCCATAACGGTTGTATTTCGCTTAACTCAACTCCTAATAACTTCGCCAATGTTTCCGGAACTGTTTGCGAATAAATACCCCAAACAAGTAAAGCGATTATTCCAAGTATCAGAACGATTCCCAAAAACATACCCAAAGCACCAAGCATTTTTTGAGGAAGCTCATATTTAACATAATAATCTCGTTTATCCTTTGCAGTCCAAGGTGTTGTTTTGAGAACGTTAAAAGTATCTAATTCAGCTTCTAACAAATCATCATCGTCAGCTCCTTCAAGCTGTACTGTCAGATTGCATACATCATCTTCAATTTCAAAGCTTATGATTTTGTAAGGAAGATTTTCATCTTCACCCATAATATAAAAGCTGTCATTTACTTGTGGCAAAATGCCTTCATAGCTGTACCATTTCTTTGATATTTCGCAGATATATCCGTCACCTTGTTGTTTAATCTCTGAGGGAAAACCCATTTTATCATATTCGTCTTTGACGTACATAACTTCATCTTTGTTTAATGTATCCATTTTAGACTCCTTAATCTTTCCTAACTGAAATAATATTCAGTTTTCTGTGATAGTTTCTGTAAAACTGATTCAAAAAAGTTGATACTTCGTGTGTGGCAAATAAGCCATTAAAATTATCAGGATATATATAACCCTGACCGCCTTTATAGTTTGTCTGCATATTGTGAACAAGAATATATTCCAAATTATCCAGTCCGCTGAATGCTGTTCTATTAAGAACGGTCAGCGTTTCAGGCAACCATATTCCTTTTAAATTTGGTAAGTTGCGAAACGCATATTCGCTTATCCAATAGCAACTTTTGGGGATGAATAAATAGTTCACATCTTTGTTGAGTTCAGGAAAGTCCTCAAACGATACTTTCATTGTACCGTCAGGCAGTTCTATGATTTCATTTTTATTTATCATCTTCGTGTTTCTCCTCTGAATTACGGCAATAGCCTTTGATTTCTTTAATAACTTTGAATATCGCTATTGTTCCTGTTATTAGCAGAATACCTACAGCAATCATTTTAGGAATGGAAAACCAAATGCTGCCATAACCTAATAATTCCAAAGTATGATATAAAGCAACAGCAAAAGCTGATATTAATGTTATACTTAGTAGCTCTTTATCATCTTTCATTTTTGAACCTCTTTCTTATTCGATAGCTCCGAAGAAGTAAAACCATTCTTCTTTAGTGTAAATGCTCAATGGAGGAAGAAATTCAAGCATTCCGCTTTCTCTTTCCTCAGATACGTAACTCTCGCATTCTTCTCTTGTACCCTCTTTGTAGATACATCCGTCACTATCAGATACAAAGCAAGTTTTAACAATTATTCCATTCTTATCGGACATATTATCATCCTCATCACGCTAACGGAACAAGCTGACATTTTGTTCCGTTGATTTCAGTTTCCTTGTAGGTTGCCTCGGTCGTAGGCTCTGTGGTTTCCTGTGACGTGCCTTTGACTACGTTAGACATTTCATAGTGTTCGGGGAACACTATTTTATCATCTAAAATAGCAACCCTGTAATCATCGGCAGATACGCTATTTGGACAACATACATATACAAAGTCCGTAAGAAAGTATTTTTCTTTTTTCTTTTCAATTTGTTTTGCTTTTTCATTTGTTGTTTGTAATAATTCTTTGGTCTTTTGCCAATCTTCATCTGTTTTTTCGGAAATCAAGTATCTTTCAACAATGGTTACTTGACTTTCGTATATGTTCTCATAGGATTCTTCATAATTTCCTGCAAACAGTAAAGCACAAATCGCTGCAATTAATGCAATTAATCCTGCACCTATGTCTGTCATTTTCCAAGCAACTAATGCACTCATTAAAAATATAATAATAAAAACCATTTAAAATTTCCTCCTTAATATATTGAAACTACATATCAGTTTGTCTCAATCATTATAAATACATTTCTGTGTCATCGTGACACAAGCTCGATGTTTCAAAGATTTCTTTTACAACTTCTTTCATAGTCATCACCATCTTATGCGGACGGACTTGCCCTCCGAACAAGGTTCTTTACTACTATAAAAATAGTAACCGTCATATTTATCGCTGTACTCAATACGGTCGATAATCCAGTAGTAACATTCGTGTTCTTTGTCATACTGTTGATATTCTACACGATACCCACAGCATAACTCTACACCGTCAACGGCATATCGGTCATTTGTTGTGCGATACAGTTTGCCTTTGTGAGTAATCGGTTGGGAGAGGTAGTCAATGCGTTCTGAAATGCTGTCAAGCTTGTCAAGAATATGTTCGCACTCATAGACTAACTGCCATTCATCAGCGGTCAAGTCAGCTACTTCAAATCCGTCACGATCGAGTTTTCGGTTCGTTTCATACTCGTCAGGATAGAAACCGTTATTGCTCTCGAAACCGCTGTTATGCAGTATCGTCTTTATATGTCTATTTAGTTCTTTCAAAGCCATTTTTGCATCTTGTATCTTCATATGGTATCTCCTACTTTAGCAACAATTTCTGTTGCAAGCTGTCTGTAAGCCTGTCCGAGAGAGCTGTTCTTGTCGAACACGCTGCT
>JAFULX010000170.1 GCA_017483065.1 Clostridia bacterium
AGCGGATATTTCTTTGTTGATTTTGACAGGGACTTGCCCAGCGGCAGCTATAAGATAGACTGCATATTGGACGGCGAGGCTTTTGAAAGCTTTGATGTAACAATTTCCAAGGGCAGCAAAATGACAAAAAGAGTTGAGCTGCCCGTGCTTAAAAAAGGTATGCACACCCTAAAGCTTACGGTAAACGGCATAGAATGTGTACAGGGCGAGCTTTCCTTTGCGGCGGTTGAAATTTACAAGGAACAGCCGGGCGATGATTTTTCAAGAATAGGTATAAATACGCATATCAAATCGACCGAGGATATCCGTACCCTGAGCCTTGGCGGTGTGAAAAATATGCGTCAGTCTATGTACTGGAATGAGATTGAGAAGGAAAAGAATGTATATTCTGCGGCAGGCTATCAGTACATCAAAAACGCATTTGAAAAGTATGATACTATCTGTCTTTTCGAGAGTGCGTTCGGTAACACAATTTATTACGGCGGTATGGAAAATCCCAAGTGGAACACTCCGCCGAGGACTATGGAGCAGATTGACGCATATGCCGAATATGTGGTCGAAACACTCAAAAGCTTTCCCGAAATCCGCAAGGTGGAATTTTGGAACGAGCCTAACCTGACCTCGTCGGGAAGAGCGGCGAATATGTCCTCAATTGAGTATGTACAGATGATGAAATGTACCGCAATGGCAATCCGTGAATATGACCCGACCATTATTATGATGTGCGGTGCATTGGCAAATCAGAAGAGTATCGAGTTTACCAACGATATGCTTGAGCTTGGTGCGGCAGATTTCGTGGACGGCGTTTCAATACACCCGTATTGCTATCCAAACAATCCCGATGAGCGATTTATCGAAAAGGCGGCGGAAAACTGGCTTCCACCTTATAACTACGGCGGCTGGCTGGAGATGTATGCAACCGAGATGGGATTTCCGAACCATATAAATGCGGCAGGAATTTCCGAGGAAACCTCGGCGGTATATTTCCCGAAAATGTATATACTCGGCGATTATGCAGGCTACGGCGAGCTTTATTGGCATAACGGCGTCAATAACGGCTGGGACGCATATGACCGTGAGGATAACTTCGGAATTTTGAGAGCCGATTACACTCCCAAGCCTGCGTTCTGCTCTATGAGCCAGATTTGTAAGTGGTTGAATAATGCAAGGTATATCGGTATGTATCACCCTGTTGACGGTATGAACGCATATTGCTACGTCAAGGAGGGTGAGCCGATTATGGTTTGCTGGTCGCCGTCGGGCGAAACTTGGTACAATTTCGGCAGCTCAGCTAAGGTGGAGGATATGTTTGGAAATGAAATCGAGTCGGCGCTGACGGTAGGCGAAGAGCCTGTTTATGTGAGCGGTATATCCAAATCGGTGCTTACAAAAGCGGCTGCTGCGATGGCGGCAGAGGGTTATGCAAGCTTTATTGCCGAATGGGGCGAGCTTGCCGATGTCAGTGCGGCTCTGGCACTTGCGGATAATTTATCGTATAATAACAAATCCGTGGTAGATATTGTGAGAAAGCACTATGCCGCAGGCGATAGCTTTATCAGACAGTACACCGAGGGCAAAATTGAGCTTGAGCAAATGACCTGTATGCTGTATAAGCTGCACGAAATCGGCGAACGGCTGTGCAATCTGTATGCGGCAAGCGGTGTTAAAACCACAAATATTAGCTCGGAAGCAAAGCTTTCGGAGCTTACCGAAGAAATTGCTAAAATCAAAAACGGCGACGAAAATGCGTCGATAAGATTTACCGAAAGAATGGTCAAAAATGCACTTGTTGCAATTGACCGTGCAAAGAAAATTATGGAAGAAGCTGCTCCGAGCATCAATGCTTATGCCGCTGCTGATAACCTTATGGCAGATGTACTGCTTGATTGGGCGAAGCAGCTGATTAAAGTTGAGGAATGTAATCATAATTCAGGAATCCTTACCTATATGTATCCCGCAAAGCTGTCCACCTACCTTGGCAGAAACAGTACGGTACAGCTTTCGGTTGACAACAGAACAAACAGAAAAATTGAGGCAGATGTTCTGTGGTATGATGATAGAGGCAATCAGGTCGGCGAGGCACTTCCGATTACACTCGAAAAGGGTGTGTCGGGTGAGTATGAGCTGCCTGTTGCGGTAGGTATGGACGCAGAGCTTGGCAATCATATTTATGAGGCAAGAATAGTTGCGGACGGCGAAACGCTGGCACGTCAGTGGCTTGATGTTTCGGTTGCAAGTGCGGTTTCGGCGGAGCTGATGCCTGCTGTTGATACGTATGGCAGCCTGAACAGCATTGATATAAGCGTTACAAGCACATATGATGCGGATATTTCCGCAACACTCAGCGTAACACCGCCCGAGGGTTGGACTCTTGCCGACGCACAGAGGAAGATAAGCATTGAAAGCGGAGAAACGAAGGTATTTACCTTTGCTGTAACCGAAAAGACACAGGCGGCATTTAATGACTACACCTTCGGTATCAAGATGACCGACTCGGACGGAGCGGTGCTTGCCGATAAATACTCACCGCTTGATTTCCTTGTTGCTACCGAAACGGCATCGCCGATAAATACAGTGAACTTTGACGGCGATATGTCGCAGTGGAATGATGCATACCCGATTCACATAGGCGTGCCGAACAATGCACAAAACCGTGATTCTTGGTACAGCTCCAACCGTTCTGCAAGAGCTTATATGAAATACGAT
>JAFULX010000171.1 GCA_017483065.1 Clostridia bacterium
AATGGGAATCAGTATCTTTTCCTCTTTGTTGTAAAGGTCAGCAAAAACATAACGGCTTGTGTAGCCAAATGGAAGCTGTTTTCTACAATCGTTGCAAAGTGTAGGGAAGAAAGTTTTGTCGTTTGGAACATGGAGGTCAATCCGTTCTGGGGCAGTCTGCTTTGTACCAGAAATATTTGCAAACCTCACGAAAGAGAAAGTTCCCATCTCTGGCTGTGGGTCTGCCAGTTCTGCGACCAAAGTATGGTGAGGGAAATACAAGTCCATCTCTCTTAACTCCCCTGTTTGCAAATCAATCAAGCAGGGTGCATGGTATCGGAAGCTGCTGCATAGGCAGCACTCCTTTTGGCCCAATGCCAGGAATAGGACTGCCACAGTTACCACAATAACTGCCAGAATAAGGCTAATTCTTTTCTGCCACATTCTCAATGGGAATCCCCTCTTTCTTCTGCCGCTTCTGAGCGTATTCCAACAACTTCCTTGTGTTGCCAATCTGATTCACACAGCAGATGATAGAATCTGCTGTATCGACCATGTATCTATTTGCCCGAACAATGGCATACTGTCTGGGGACACTCTCCAGAGGTGGATAAAACGAATTGTCGAACCCCTCAGTCAGATGCACGGGGCGTTCGGCTGGATGGTACGCCAGTAACAGCAAAAGGGAAATATCCTTGTATTTTCGCTTCAAACGCTTTATGGCGGTTGCTGCATAGCTGTCAAAACTGCCACGATTGCCCACGATGAATGTTCTGATACCCTGTTCATTATACTGCTTTTCTGCTGCTGCTTCAATCAGCGGAAGTGCATCATATGGAGTTGTGGCCTGACCGAACAGAAAGCAAATCTTGTTGTCCATCTCTCACTCCATTAAATTTGAATCTATTATTGAACCAGAAATGCACTTGCATTTCTAGAATATTATAACACATTCAAATTGCACATACAATACAAGTAGCTTAAAAAATAAAGGGGCTGCTTGTATGATTGATTACGCCAGTATTGGTCAAAAAGTGAAGAAGATTCGTCTAAGCAAAGGCGTAACCCAAGAACAGCTTGCAGAAGCGGTAGGTGTAGGTGTGACCCACATTTCCCATCTGGAAACAGGGACGGGAACGGTATCATTAAAAGTTTTTCTGGCAATCGTAAATTATCTGGAATGCTCTGCTGATGAACTGCTGTGCAAGGAAATCACGACTGCCAGACCCATTGTAGATAACTGGCTTGTTGATTTGGTTGCAGATTGTGACCAAACCGAAATCAAAATCATAGCCGATACCGTAGCCACGCTGAAACAAACGCTGCGGAAGAATAAGACAACAGAATAAGAAAAAGGGCTTGCCAGTTACGGCAAGTCCTTTTTTCGCCTTTCAGCAGCTTCAATCATAATGCTATTTAATACAGGACTGTTAATTATTAGATTCTTCACCTGGTCTTTGGGTACTAACTTATCACCAATGTATACTTCAACTGTGAATTTCATAATGCTACCGACCTTTCCTGTTTCAATTCTGCCTTGTACTTGTAGTATGTATTTGCAGATACCCCAGCCAGCTTCATTACTTTTTTATCAGATAATGACCCACCGAAATCTTTGCTGTGTTCCAGTATTTCTTTCTTAGCGGCATCTGCTTTTTTAACATGGAGCTTGCTGCCCTGCTTTTGACCAATCTGCTTCCCATTCAGTTTTGCGGTCAACATCCCCTCTTTGGTACGCTGCCGCATATCGTCCACCTCTTTCTGTGACTGCTCAAAGGCAAGGCGTATCTGCTCCTTGGCAAGTTCCATTAAGTATCGGTTGACACCCTCCAGAATAAAATCCACCTTATCACCTGTCAGACCCACCTTGGCTGCAAGGGCTTTCCGATAGGTTTCGGTATTGATGTGCGGTTCTTTCAAAAAAACCAGATGGACACCCTGGCTGAACAGCGATTCATATAAAGCAAATCCCTCGTCTGCTGAACGGCTCATTCTGCTAACGGAATCAAAGATTATCGTATCATCTGCCTTAACTACCTTCAGCAGCTTTTCCAATTTGTCACGCCCCTGGAATGTTGTTCCAGTATAAACTTCTCTGATAATCTTTGCCTTGGGATATGCAGCCTGGATGTTCCGCACCTGGCGTTCAATGTTTTGCGATTGTGTTGATACACGGCAATATCCGTATTCCATAAAAAATCTCCTTTCTAAAATAATCTATCTCTATTATAGCTGCTTTTATCGCAAAAAAGAGGGTCGTTAGTTTTGCGATTGATGAAATTGCCTGGGAACCTGCTTTTGGTGCTGACTTTTGCGATAACCTCAAATTTACGATAAAAATAGCCCTCTGGAAAACCAGAGAGCTTTTGAATCAAGTTGGATAAAGGATGCCAAATTTTTACTCAGCATAGTATTTGTCTGCAATCTCGTTCATTGCATTACGATTAGCGATAGAAATTCTGTAAATCTCTGCTTCGGGCAACTGAGAGTTCTTTGTACCAGAGTTGTTCTGGAGAACGCAGAACATATATACAGATTCAAGGGTATTCTTTTCGTTGCAAGTCAGAGGAACAGCGTAGAAGATAACATCTTCAGAGGGAACGGTTACACCCTCGCTACCAACGAAATCTTTGAGCAGAGAAATAGGAAGCCGCATAAAGAAATACTTTTCGCTACCTTGCATTACAGTACAAGATGCTTTCTTGCTGTCAGAGGGGATGAAAAAGAAACTAGAGTTTGTATTGTTATGGACATCGTCTTCCATAACAGCTGCAAACACAGGATGCAATTCGTTGAAGCTCTTGGCAAAAATTGTAGCCATCATGTTTTTGTTGTTGATAATGTGATTCATAACTAATTCTCCTTTTTCGCTTCTGCTAACAACCATAATATACTAATTTTAATCAAAAGGCAAATACAGATTTTTAGCAGCAGAAAACTTCAGTTGCTAAAGCTGCTGATTTCTGCTATAATGACCATGCAAGGTCACTATATGTTTTTGGGAAATTTCAGCATCGTCTGACACCTTAAAAAAGGCAAAGTTAGGCATCCTCTGAAACCCCAAGAAAAGATAAGAATTTAAGACCTTGCATCGTCCGTTTTGGACGATGTAAGGTC
>JAFULX010000172.1 GCA_017483065.1 Clostridia bacterium
AATAAAATGGAGATTAGATTAACAGCACAGAACTTTGACAGTGAGGTAACAAATTCAAATGTACCCGTGCTTGTGGATTTCTGGGCACCTTGGTGCGGACCGTGCCAGATGCTTGGACCTGTAATTGAGGAGATTGCAGAAGAATACAAGGGCAAAGCAAAGGTATGCAAGGTAAACGTTGATGAGGAAAGTGAGCTTGCATCAAAGAACGCAATAGTTTCAATTCCTACTGTAATAATATTCAATAATGGTAAGGCACAGGAACGTGTTGTTGGTGCACATTCATTTGATGATTATGCAGATTTACTGGATAAATTTATCTGATAATGAATAAATATGTAAAATTATAACTATTTTAAAGAAAAGACTTGCATTTTTATTCATTTGGTTGTATAATGATGCTATAATTTCAAAAATCGGGTTAAAACGGTAGCAATTTTACGGTTGCGACCCGATTTTTCTTTAATTTGAAAGGATATTAACAATGTTGGACGAAATCAAGGCACTTGATAAAAAATACTATATGAACACATTCGGCGACAGACTGCCCGTGATGTTTACACACGGTGAGGGTATGAAGCTTTATGCAGATAACGGCGAGGTATATTATGATTTTCTTGGCGGAATAGCCGTTAATGCGCTTGGACATTCTCATCCGGATTTTACATCGGCTCTAAAGGCACAGGTTGATAAGCTGTTGCATACATCAAGCCTTTATTACATAGAAAATCAGGCAAAGCTTGCAGAGAAGCTTGTTAAAAGCACGTGTGCGGATAAAGCGTTTTTCTGTAACAGCGGTGCGGAGGCAAACGAGGGAGCATTTAAGCTTGCAAAGATTTATTTCTATAAAAAGGAAATTGACCGCTACGAAATAATTTCGCTTGACCATTCGTTCCACGGCAGAACGCTTGCAACGGTTGCAGCAACCGGACAGCCTCATTATCAGGCACCGTATAAGCCGTTGACCCCGGGATTTTCGCAGATTACGCCTAATGATTTTGAGGCGGTTAAAAATGCAATTACCGATAAAACTGCGGCGGTTATGGTTGAACTTATCCAGGGCGAGAGCGGAGTTCATCCGATGGATATTGAGTATGCAAAGAACCTGCGAAAGCTTTGTGATGATAAGGGGATACTCCTTATAGTTGATGAGGTACAGACGGGCGTGGGCAGATGCGGAAAGCTTTTTGCACACGAGCTTTATGGCATAGAGCCTGATATATTTACCTGTGCAAAGGCACTTGGCGGCGGCGTGCCGATTGGTGCGGTGTGCGCAAAGGCAGAGGTGGCATCAGCGTTTGAACCGGGTGACCACGGCACGACATTCGGCGGTAACCCGCTTGCAACTGCGGCAGGTCTTGCAGTGCTTGACATAATCGAGAAAGAAAATCTTGTTGAAAATTCTGATAAGATGGGTAAGCTTTTCAGAGAAAAGCTAAATGCATTAAAAACCGAACACCCAGACAAAATCGTCGATGTACGTGGCGAGGGCTTGTTAATAGGTGTCGAGGTTAAACCCGAAATCGCAAAAGCGGTGTTTAATGGTTTACATAACCGAAAAATGCTTACAAGCCTGTGCAAAGGACTTACAGTGCGTGTAGCACCGCCGCTTAATATAACAGAAAATGAAATTGATTTATTTATAACTGCATTTGCTGCAACACTTAAGGAGGATATATAAAATGAAAGATTTAATCAGCTTGCACGATATTACAACCGAGGAGTTACATAATTTACTCAAGCTCGGACTAAAGCTCAAGGACGAGCAGAAAAAGGGCATACAGCACCATCTTTTAAAAGGTAAAACACTGGGTATGATTTTCACAAAATCATCAACAAGAACAAGAGTGTCATTTGAGGTGGGTATGACACAGCTTGGCGGATATCCGTTGTTCCTTTCATCAAACGATATTCAGCTTGGCCGTGGCGAAACAATCCACGACACTGCAAAGGTACTTGAGAGATACCTTGACGGTATTATGATAAGAACATATGCACACAGCGACGTAATTGAGCTTGCAGAGGAAGCGGATATTCCTGTTATCAATGCACTTACTGACCTTTTGCATCCGTGTCAGGTGCTTGCAGACCTTATGACAACATACGAGCATAAGGGCAAGCTTGAGGGCCTGAAGTTTGCATATATCGGCGACGGTAACAATATGGCGCACTCAATTATGTACGGTTGTGCAAAGGCAGGTCTTGACTGTGCGATTGCAACACCC
>JAFULX010000014.1 GCA_017483065.1 Clostridia bacterium
AAGGCTTTTTACCTCTGCTAACTGTGGAATACAATTTATATCCCTTGCTTTAATGCACCATTGAGGTTTTCTGTCTCTTTCAAGTTTATGCAATTATTGATATGCCTTGTATTTGGATATATTTTCAAAACACTTGACATACCAATCATCGAGATTTCGTATTACAAGATACTGCTGTTTTTTATCTAAAGCCATATATCCTGTTGCATAGGCAATCCCTGCATAATATCCGTCTAACATCATCGACATAATAACAGTGATATTCCGTTATGACATATAGAGTAAATACTCATAGTCAATATCAGAATAATCGTATAATTCCATTGCAGAAGTGTCATAGTATTGAGCATTAACATCTCCTGTATATTCGTACTCTCGTATTTCTCCCTCAACAATTTCCTCGTCAAGAATATATGCATATACTTCGTCTTTTGAAGCAGATACAAACACATCTTCGTCATAGTCGGCAGGACGTACACCGTATAAAATAGTTTTTTTCATAAATTTCTCCTTAATTTGTATTTGGTAAATTTTACCTTACCTCATACTATTATTATACACCACCATAACAATATTGTCAATATTTGGAAATATATTTTTCATATTTAACAAAAGCACTTTAAACAGGGATTATATACTCATATTATGGTTTTTACTTCTTTCTTTCTCGTTGTTTGCTTTCTCAGATGTTGGCTTAAATTCATCACCCATAAGCTTGCTTCGAGAAAAAAGCGGTTCGTCTTTTGCTTTCGGCTTTTCAGGCGGCAGATTGTTAATCACACCGTCAATCTGATTATCGTTCTGCTCCATTAAGTCCTCGATGTCACGCAAAGGATTGTTCTCTTTTGTCTGCAACGGTCTTTCCTGCTGTACTGGGACATTCTGAGGAGTAATGTCTGCAATGTTACATATTCTTTCTGTAAGCTGTTCTGTTGTGATATTACCGTTATTCTGCTGATACTCAGCAATAATATCGGTCTTTATATCAACAGGCAGTCTGTTCAGCTCAGAAATATCTATACCAGTAACCGCCGCTATAGCGTTCATTATCTGCTGTTCTTTATTGTCAGTAACGTCAGGCTCTCTTTCATCGGGAACACGTTCCAAATCAATTTCTGCATTATGGATGTCTGCCTGAACAGCACCTTTTTCAGCAACAACTTCTGAAATAGCTTCACTTCCTGCTTCTACAGTCTGAGCAACAATATTATTTACAATGCCTTTTTCCGTAATATCTGCGTTCTCAAGACGTTCTGAAATCTTATCGGCAGTTTTGTCAATAGCTGCTTCGATTTCTGTTTCCGTAAATTTATCATTCTTAATGTCACTCAAATCCTTGTGGAGATTGTCTATTTCTGAAATCTTGTTGGTAATATTTCTTGCTTTTACCTCTTGGAATGTTATTTCTTTTTTCAAGTCGTGACGTTGTACATTTGTAAGGTTGGGAGAAGAATAATCAGCAGTAAGCTTCTCTATCTTGTTATTTATCTTATGTAACTTGTTTTCAAGACTTTCACGGCGAAAATCTGAAAGGTTTTCAAGTCCTGTTACAAATCCCTGATGTCTTTCTTCACGGTCTTTACTGCTGATTGCTGTAAAAAAATTCTGTACCTTTTCAAGTTTGTCAATTTTACGGTTTACCTTGCCGAACTTTTCGGTTGCAACTTTTTTCTTGCCTTCCTGAACTTGTATTTTTCCCTCGTGTTTAGGTATCTTCACTTTTCGGATTTCTTCTATTTTAGCTTCTTTCTTAGCTATGCTGTTTTCAAACAGCTTTGCTAATGGAGTAGATGAAAAAGCCTTTTCAAATGCCTTTGAAGTCTTGATAGACAGTTCTAAATCCTCTACTTTGGCATTCAGCTTATCAATACGATCTGTTCTGTCAGCAATTTTTCTGTCAATACGGTCAATCTTATCAAGCAAATCTGCACGTTTACTTTCCTGACGGTCTATCATAGAAGCAAAGAGAAGAATAGTTTTCTGCTCCTTGCTCATCTGTTCTGTGATTTCAGGAATAGGCTGTTTTACTACTGGTGCTTCATCGGAGACTTCGGGAACAACTGTTTCAGGCTGCTTCTGAACGTCAGGAACAGGAGAAGCTGTAGGGGGAGGATTTACAGGAGCTATCATTTCCTCACGCTTTGGAACTTCGGGAATGATTTCTTCTGCTTGTTTCTGATTATTCACAACAGGGGGAGGTTCAGGAATGTATTGTTCGGGATTAGGTACTTTATCATTCTGAGGAACTTCGGGAGAAGAAGTCACATTTGGAATACTCTGTTCTTGAACATTATTGACAGGAGGAGCTTCGGGGAAAGACTGTTCAGGAATGTTTGGCTCAGGATAATACTGTTCAGGAGGAATATAATCATCGGGCATTTCAGGATAGAATGGCATATCCTGTTCAGGTGTAGTATGAGCTGGGGGAGGTTCAGGAACATACTGTTCAGGGATTATCGGTTCTTCTTTTGTGGGAGCTTCAACTGTTATAGGCGGTTTTGCGTAAAAATTAGGATTTTTGTTTGACAATTTCAGCTCGTCATTATAGTCGTGAGCAAGTGAAGCTCTCATATCGTTCACGGTATACCCTAATTCACGATATTTTTCCATAATTTTATTCATTCCGTTTTTTCCTGCTTCATCATTGTCAAAACAGATATTTATGGTCTTTACATCGTGAGTTTTACAGAACTGCTCAATAGCCTTGTCAATTCCTGCACCGCCTGTAGAAAGATAGGTCTTTTCTTTGTACGCATCTGTTCCGTGATATTTATCTTCCAATGCCGCAAGGCTCAGTACATCTGTAGCTCCCTCAGCAACATAAATAGTGTCTGTGTTTTTGCCCTCCAGTCTGAAAGCGTAGCTTGTATCACTTCCTGCACAGTCTCTCTTAAAAGGCTCTTTACCCTCGACATTATATGTTCCTCGTCTTGTTGCGTACTGCGGTTTAAAATCGTCATATCCCACAAAGACTACATTTTTTCTTGTATCTTCATAAATCAAATGATTTTTAATGCAGTCATTTACTATGTTTGCAGGAATTTCTCTTTCTTTTGTAAGATAATCAAAAGCATTTCTCGTTGTGTTCGCTGCTTCGGAAAGATAAAGCTCTCTCTTTTCTTCGGGTTCATTCTGCGGAATATGCTGCTGAAATCTCGGCTGTGTATTGTTTTGCGGCGGTCTGTTATTTTGTGGCTGTCTGTTTTGTGGTCTATACCGCTGATTTCTTGTTGCTGTTCGTTCTCCTTGCGGTTCTTCGTTGAGGACAAGTTTCAATGCAGACTGGAAATCCATCTGTTTGACCTGTGTACACCAGTCAATCGCTGAAAGCGGTCTGTTTCCTGTCTGTGCATTGTAGAAAATACGATTAAGTTTTGTGTCGATTGAGAGCGATGAAGGCTGTCCTGTTCTTCCGGGGTTAGCACATTTCAGATATTTACCGTTCTGCTGAAATGTGAATCCCTCAACTTGTTCAAGGAAAGAACGTACATCCACATTTTTGGCTCGTTCAATCTGTTCGTTTGAATACTTCGGCATATTTTTTCTCCTTTTATATTTATTTATATCCCCTTTTGGGAATATATACTTAAAACGAAATGGTGTGTCACCGTGACACACCATTATTTTTTAACCTAATAATAATTCATCAATTTTACAAGCAAAAGGTTCAATGACATCTTTATATAAAAGCACCTTGTTTTCCAACTTTTCAGGTTTACTAAGGATTGTACAAGATGATTTGTCATAATCTGTATCAGTCACTTTGCTATACCAAATGTGCGGTGTCCAACAGCCTTCTACCGTTTCGTCAGGTTGATGTGAATATAGCTCAAAATGGCAGTCCTCATCTTCGATAAAGAATTTGAAAGTCAGTCCACAAACTGGATTATCCTTGGTAACATTAACGCTGAGAGGTAAAGTAAAGTGTATGGTATTCTTTGGCTCTGTATCAGGCTCATCTTCTTCCGTTCTGAATCCGACTTTTATATTTAAGGACATTGCCACATCTTCACCGTCTTTTAAGTCGAAGAAATACGGATAACCTAATTTACTTACTTTTCTACCTTGTCTTTGGCTGATTGTATACCATTTTTTATTAGGGTATCTGTGATTTATTTTCTTATCGTTCAGATCCTCTCCTATAAAGAAATCAAATGTCAGCTCATTTGTAAACGGAAAGAAACAGGCAAGGTCAAGAACAAGACAGCCTTTACCATTAGCAATTTCTTCTGAAAGCTCTATTGCTTTTTCTTCTTCACTACTAAACATTCAGTTTCCTCCTACTTAGATAAGTATTTATAGTTTTTATGTTTAGCTATATCATACTTTAAATCATACACGGCAGTTCTTCCTCTTTGCAGTAATACACATTCTTTGAAATTAATTTTTTTCAAGTTAATGTCACCGCTACTGTTGATATAATTAAGTGTTTCTACATCACAGTTCCCGAAAAACAGCTGATTATCACAATTTGCAACAAGTTCCATCCAGTTTGGATATAAAGCCTTGAGCTGTCCGATAGTCTGAACTGCAATACTGGTGTTTATTTTTTTTATGCGACAAATTGAAAAATAGACAGATACTCTTTCAAGTTTAGGAATATTAGAAAAGTTATCAAGCATAAAGTGTGTATGAATTTCCGCATTTTCTTTACTAAGTAATATTGTGTAAATCTGCGATATAAGTATGTTTGCCAAGAAACTGTGACTGCTTGAAGGTGATGAGATGATAAATACTGCTGTTTTTCTGTCGTTGATACGTTCAATATCAATGCTGTCATATTTTGTGGCTTTTAAAAATTCATCTGTAAATATTTCCTGCATTCTCTTGTATGTTGCTGTTTTTATATCTGATGAGAGTTTAGTTTTTCTGAACTGCATATACGTTTTTATGGACAAAACCTTCAATTTACCATCAGGTTTTGTGATGATTTTGTCAAGCTCTGAAAGAGGTTTACTTAAAAGCTCCATTACGTTTTCAAAGTTATGTTTTTCTTTATCCTGAGTCTCTATGAGATACATACAAATTGCAGATACAAGAAGTCGCATAGAATCATTAATCAGATTCCGTGCTATATATGAGTTGCCAGCAAATCCGTCAGGAACAGTCAACATTGAAGCTACCATATCTGTAACAGCGTTTTTGTCTAAATAACCATTGTTGTAACAATATTCAAATGGATTATATTTATCAGAGTATTCTAATTCAGATAAATTCAACACCCTGATACAATATCCGTTTTGAGTAAGAAAATCTTTTGTCTGTTTATACATTGCACCGTAGGTGTCATTGATTACAAATGATGTATTTGCCTGTAAAATGTTCGGGAGAAAGTAATTGAAGCTTTTGCCCATTCCTGCATTTCCTATCAATAAGACGTTAGAGTTAAGCGTTTTATCGCCTAACATTGCTCCTTCATTGTCAGTAAGAATAATATCTTTTTTATTGTTTGTTAAATTCATAGTTTTATCTCAATCCTTCTTTACTTTCCATTGATAATATGTTTTACCGTTATAGTTGTTCTGTTCGATTTCAGGCAGTACAACGGTTTTACGCTTATTTGCTGTATAAGAAATTTCTTTACCGTCAAGCAGTCTTTCAAGCTGATTTTCCGTCAGCTCCTTGCCGAACACCTTTCCTACATTCATACCGCACTTTCCTGTGCAATAATATCCGTTCTGACCTTTCTTAATCTCACTACGGCATTTCGGACATTTGCCTGATGATTTATTATTGTCGGGAGAATAAACAAGATTTACATACTTTCCGTTATCTTCAAGGTTAAAAATCGCTGTATAATCCTTGCCCTCTTTTGATTTTGCTTTAAGCTCAGCCTTACCATTAGTGAGCAGTTCTTTCATTTTTTTAGCTGTAATTTTGGTGTTAGGATATTTCATTTCTTTCCATACGGAAAAACCGCATCCGTCCTTGCCGCTTTCACAATAAAAGTTTATTTTTCCCTCAAGGATATTCTGCTTACAACGAGGACAAGTGCCGATTACAGAATTTACAGAAAAATCGACTTCTTCATCGACTTCTGAATAATCTGAAACAAGCTTTCTTGTAAATGCTTCAATTTTCTCCATAAAACTATCAGGATCAGCCTGTCCCTTTTCAATGTGCTGTAAATATGTCTCCCAATCAGCTGTAAGCTTTGGTGACTTAACCTCATCGGGAACAACGCTAATCAGATTGACACCCTTTTCTGTTGCTATAAGTTTCTTTTCATCACGTTCAATATATCCACGCTTGACAAGATTTTCGATAATATCAGCTCTTGTGGCAGGAGTACCAAGACCTTTCTTTTCTACATCGGAGTCGCTCTCATAATCTATGTTTCCTGCTGTTTCCATTGCTTTAAGCAATGTATCTTCTGTATATGACTTCGGAGGAGTTGTCCAATGCTCTGCTGATTTGGCAGTAACAGGATTAAATAACTGTGCAACTTCAAGCTCAGGCAGAGCAGTTGTGTTTTCCTTTTCTTTCTTACCGTTTATGCGGTTTTCAAGCTCCTTAAAGCCATTTTCAAGAATTGTCTTTCCGACCGCATAAAAAGGAACACTATCTATGTTTTCCGCTGAAATGTCAACTGTAACTTTTTCATACTTGTGCGGTTCTGCCGTTGCAAGTATAAGTCGTGCTGCTATGAGGAAAAGGATATTTCTTTCACCTCTCGGAAGTGCATTTAAGTCCGCACTTTCAATTCCGAGTGGGAATAAAGCGTAATGTTCACCAACTTTTTTGTTGTTAAGACAACGTTTCACGTCAGGATTTGTAATTCCAAAATTCAATTCAGAAAACATCTGCTGAATAATCTGAATTTTTTCGCTTGCGGTGTCTCCCATATCCTCAGTAAGATAATTACTGTCAGTTCGGGGATATGATATGATTTCTGCTTCGTAAAGTGACTGAGCATATTCAAGAGTTTGCTTTGCTGTATATCCGTATTTCCTGTTTGCTTCACGCTGAAGCGTATTCAAATCGTAAAGGGTAGGGGGATTTACAGTCTTGATTTCCTTTTTTATATCCCTAACACAAGCACTCTTTCCGTTACACATTTCAGCAAGCCCTTTTGCATAGCTTTCATCATCAATTCTTAACGAAGTAGCTGTAAAATCACCACAATCAAGCTCAACAGTATAGAATTTCTGCTTAACGAAATGAGCTACATCATAGTCTCGCTGCACAATCATAGCAAGAACTGGTGTCTGAACACGACCGATATTCAGTACACTCTTGTAACGGTTTGAAAATAATCGTGAGCCATTCATACCCACGAGCCAGTCAGCCTTATTTCTGCAAAGTCCTGCATAATAAAGATGGTCATAGTGACTGTCAGGCTTTAAATTTGCCATACCCTCACGAATAGCTGTATCTTTCATTGATGAGAGCCAAAGACGTTTAACAGGCTTTCTGCAATGCAGATAATTGTATATGTATCGGAAAATACATTCTCCCTCACGTCCTGCGTCCGTTGCACATATAATTTCATCTACGGACGGATCTGACATAAGCTTTTTCAGTACATTAAGACGTTTCATTTTTGAAACATCTGTTCCGAACTTCCATTCTGACGGAATAATCGGCAGATTATCAAATGTCCAAAAATTCTGATACGCTTCACCGTATTCGTCAGGTGTGACAAGACCTATAAGGTGTCCTGAACCCCACGAAATGATATATTCGCCGCCCTCAATGTAATCATTGCTATCTCCTGATATTCCAAGTGCTTTTGCAATCGTTTTACCTACGCTTTGCTTTTCAGCAATTATTAACTTCTTCATTCCTTATCCTCCATTTCAGTTAATAATGATATTATTCTTTCGGATTTTTCACCTGAAATCGCCTTGAACCTCTTTTTAAGCATTTCTTTCAGTTCAGTTACTCTTTCAGGAGAATATAACAGAACTAAACCTAAGCAATAACTGTTTTCAAGTATTATGCTTTCGGTCAGCCCTGTTTCTTTTGCTATTTTTTTGATTTCTTTCAAAAAAGGCTCTCCGTCCTCTGTGAATGAAATTAGCTTTCTTCTTTCTTCTTTATTGCTCATACCTTATCTTCCTTTGCAGATTATCTGTGTGTCACCGTGACACACCTTTGAAATTTATCTATTATAAAACGTTGAAATCTCCGTTTGTAATCCTAATAATTATCCCGTGTTTCCCATATAATCCGCAACCATTTTAGTTTACATAAAAATCGTTATCCTTACGAACAACAAGTCCAGCTTCAATCAGTTTGCGATATGCTCTATATACTGTTATACCGCAAACTTTCAATTTTTCTCCAAGAACCTTACAACGAGGTAACTGTTCACCTTTTTCCAAGTATCCTAAAGAAATCTGTTTCTTTATTTTTTGCTCAATTTGCTCTGAGTAAGAAATATCAGAGTGCCATTTAATTCTCATTCCTCTCAGCATAATTCACCTCCGTATATCATTTAAGCGTACCTGTATCTTCGGGGACGTTTTGGTTTTGCTGTATAAGAGTCCAAAAATATTCGTAGCCAACATTGACAAACAATGGCTGATATTTTATGATATACTTCATTTTAGTAAATCGAAGTCTATACTGTCCAAGTATTTTGCCAATTACTAAAAAATAACTGCTATCACACTTAAGACTTTCATATATTGCATCAATTACTTCTTCATATTTTTCATCATTCAAATAAAATTCTTCATCATACGCTATTGTAAATTGACGAGTGTCATCTTTGATGTTAATAACTTCCATAAAATAACACCATAGCAAACAAAATAAATTTTTTGTGTTATCAGTAAGATTTATTTTTTCTGTATGGTCAAATTTAGAATTCTTATAAATCCATTTGCTTGCTTTATTGAAGAAGCCATTTTCAAGAAGATTTATAACTTGAAGAATATAGAATAATACGACAAATTCAAGAATATCTATTGTTTCGGAATTATGTTCTTTGAGGAAAGGAATTGCAAATTTGTCATAAAAAGAATCGGAATATGCCATCATAGGCATACGCAATTCGTGCAGCATTTTAATGTCCCTAT
This sequence comes from Clostridia bacterium, assembly GCA_017483065.1. Lineage (GTDB taxonomy): Bacteria > Bacillota > Clostridia > UBA1381 > UBA1381 > HGM11525. The sequence goes on from JAFULX010000014.1 coordinate 9,027, forward strand.
AATTTTGTATACATACACAGCTATTCTGAGAACATATCTTCTCATATAATTCATTGTACAGCTTTGATATTTGCGATTTGTATGAAAGAATTTCGTCTTTTGTATTGGCTTTTGCTAATTCATTGATAAGATTTTCTATCATATTTACCTCCATATATTCAAGTATTCAGGTTTTGGATATTTGTTTGCATAGGCTTCGTACTGCCTATCGGAAAGAGTATCAATGTAGCTATGATATATTTCCAAATATTCTTCACCATCGCCCATTCTCCACCCCAATGACATTGCCCAATAATGTGGGAATACAGTCCAAGGAGGAAGTACTTCATACTTAAATTCATTTCCTTTTTTTACAAATTTGCCTTTTGGTGTGTAATAACGAACTATGTAGATTGCATCATAATATTCGTTTAATTTATTCAAAAGTTCGTGAATTTCATTTTTTTCTTCTTTCGACAAGTCCCAGTTATCATCTGAAAGATAATCGCCGTCCTTGTTCTTTAAAGGTAAATGATGAAATATAGCCGTTTCTCCCAGTGGCAAATCCATACTCTCATTAACATGATACGACTGTATTTTTTCGCTGTATTTGATTAGTTCTGAATAATCTACATTATCCAAATAATGCACAGCTTTGTCATAAAGCTTTTTGTATTTGAATCTCTTAAACATCACTTACCTCGCTTCTCACTTTTCTGATAATTCATATCTTTTTCCGTTAATAGTGATTTCAATAGTGATTTTAGAAATTGAAATATCCTCTTTTTTGTCCATATTAGGAAAATCTGTTCTTCCCAATAAATAGTCAACTGAACAATTAAAATAATCAGCTACTTTACATAATGCATCGCCGTTGGGAATAGTACCTTTTTTCCAGTTGTTTGCAGAACCCGATGATATTTTGAGTTCTTTTAACACAGCGTGAGGTTTCATTCCTTTTAATTCTGCTAAATACTGAAATTTTTCCCAAAACATATAATCACCTGTCATTTTTTATTTCATAA
>JAFULX010000173.1 GCA_017483065.1 Clostridia bacterium
AAGCTGTTTCATACGCTCATAAGAGGTATTACGAAGATTGAGCTTTGCGTATTCTTCAAACCACTGCTCTGCAAAAGCCTCAAATTTGATTGTCGCTACGACCTGTCCTTTTTTACATTCTTCCTCGAACATAAAGCACTGTCGGTCTAACTCTTTCTTTATCTGTCGCTCGGTCATACCCTCGTCAGGTTTCCAAGTCCTTGTCTGTACTACCTGTTTTCCGTTTACATCATATCCGCAAGATACTTTAATTCGGTAGCTGTCGCCTCTTTTTGTGACTGTTGCCATATACTTAAACTCCTCCTACAATTTAAGATTATGACACATCTTACAACTTTAATTATACACTTTAAAGTGGTAAATTGTCAATGCCTAAACTGTACTTTTTTCAGACCTGTTCACAGACAGGCTTTGCCGTGTCCACACACAGAACTACCTTATACAAGTTTTCCTCGTATATAAGGTACTTTCTCCCAGCCATAAAGCAAGGTAGTTGTCCCGAAATGCACATCTGCCGAACTCTGAACTCGGTCAGACCGTCAATAAGGCTTGCAGCCTCCTTAATGGTTAGAACTCTTTTCTTCGGCATAAATCATCATCTCCTTGTCAGCCGCCGAATAAATCACTTGTGTTAAGCAATATGCTTACACAAAAGAATGTGGTTAAAAAGGTGCTATATATAGCACTTTTTGGCTCTTTTCAGAAATGGTGCTACATATAGCACCCTGCAAACTCTTGTGTAAGCATATTAAAAGGGCGGTTGTGAAAACAGCCGCCCTGTTATCATATTATGCTGTTCGTTAAAGCAAGCCGCAGGCAATCACGCAACCTACGCATAGGGATTTCACCTCTACCCATTCCTATGGGATAGCCGTCATCGGAAGTATCATTATTATTGTACCAGTTGGAATTCTTACTGCTCGTTTCTTTACTACTTCGCTTGCGTTAGCGTTTCGGCTGATTGTTTCATTCGCCTTTGCAGAACTCTCGCCCTCATTGTCATTATCAGACTAAATTATTTCTCGACGGGTATGTGCAAACTGTGGGAAATCCGCAACAGAAAGTCATCGCACCAAGCTGATACAATATTTTGTGCTTGCTGATTAAATTGTCAAAGAACTGAATAAGACTAATTTATTAGCCTTTATCTATACTATAGCACTTATTCTCACAAATAATTTCTGTTTTTCAGAAAAGGAATTTTGTATAACAAGAATTATTCATTTAATGAGTTTTTGCAATAAGTGTAGTATAATGGTTTTGCGTTTTCGCAAAATATTTCATTTTGCGAAAGGAGAAAAGGGCTGAAATTCGCAATTCTAAAGCCAATAATCAATCGAATTATTATCGTAGACATCAATTCAGCACCTTGAATTGCACAAAATTGAAAAGAAAAAAGCTGTTTTTCAAGTGCATTTATCGTCAGAATTGTTGTCAGGAACGGGAGTACAGGTATGGCAAGACGTGGTGAAAATATCTACAAGAGAAAAGACGGGCGTTGGGAAGGCAGATATAAAAGCGGAGTAAAATCAGACGGAACAACGAAATACTCATCAATATACGGAAAAACCTACGCTGAAGTTAAAGCAGAATTATCAGAAAAGCGTGTTAAGCCCACTGTTTCGGCTGTGCCGAGAAACTTGACGTTAAATAACCTTTTTTCGATTTGGTTTGCAGACATCAGGCTGAAAGTCAAGGAGTCCACATATATGAATTATATGATGAAATATGAGAAACACATTAGTTTAACGCTCGGAAAAACGCTTTATGAAAGGTTGACGGTTGAAAATCTTAACTCTTTTATTCAACGCAAGCTGTCAGGCGGTTTATCCGCAAAATATACCGCCGATATTGCAGGTTTAATCAAGTCAGTATGTCGCTTTGCCAAAAAGCGTTTTGGCTATGAGGATAAATCAGAGTTTATGGCTATCCCAAAAGGAAAACCAAAAGGAAAAGAGCTGCTCGATAAGATTGAGCAGACTCGGCTTAACAGTTATTTAATAGCTAATCCGACACTTTCAAATGTCGGTATTTTATTATCATCGGCAACGGGCATTCGCATAGGAGAACTCTGTGCATTAAAATGGGAGAATATCGACCTTGAGGAAAAGATTTTGACCGTCAAGGAAACTGCACAGCGTATTAAGAATATCGGTGGTGCTACCGCAACAAAGCTTGTGATAACCTCGCCTAAAAGCAGTTCATCTGTTCGGGAAATCCCTCTGCCCGAATTTATTGTTCCGCTTTTGAAAAAACTTAAATCAAACGATGGCTGTTATCTTCTTTCGGGGACAAAAAATATTATTGAGCCAAGAGTTATGCAATACCGTTTCAAAAGAATTTTAACTGAACTGAATTTGTCCGAGGTATCATTTCATTCACTCAGGCACGGATTTGCCACTAATTGCATCGCAATCGGGGTTGATGTTAAAACTCTGTCGGAGATTTTAGGACACAGCAGCGTTGAAATAACGCTTAATCGCTATGTCCATTCGTCAATGGAGCGTAAAGCGGAATATATGAAATCGCTGTCTGCAATATTTACAGTTGCATAAAGGTTTATTTATCGTCAATTATTTCGTCATAAAAACAAAAAATCCCGCTTGGTTATGCGGAATTTAATCTGAATATCGCAAAATGAAATATTTTGCGAAAAGGAACTGTAGTGTTTATTATACCTCATTTATATGAGTTTATTCCACCGTTATTTGGTTGTTTTAGAGGAATAACCATTCACCATACCGTCAATCAGAGCTTTGGCGTCAGGCGTGAGATTTCGGTACATATCCAACAACTTCTGCTCGGGTAAACGAAGATTGGTGCTTAAACCGCTTTCTCTGCTATCTGAAAGGCACAGTATGTAGTCAACTGAAACTCCATAGAAATCGGCAAAGTCCCTCAAAATATCGCAAGGGATATTTTCGCCGTTTTCATAGGCTGATATTCTTGACAGAGAAAGATTGAGCCGAAAAGCCACCGCAGTTTGAGTGAGATTACGGCTCTTACGCAATTCATAAAGCCTGTTAGCCCTCTCTTTCAAAATATCACCCCCGCATTTTATTATAACAGGGTTTAACAGGCATTTTTCCCGAATTACAGAAATATTATTTTGTATTTCGGGAATTTAGATTAGTAAAAATGCGGCAGCTTGGCAACTGCCGCAAAAGGTATTATTCCGAAATAATTCTTCCGTCCGAAATCTCAATTGTCCTATTGCATTGCTTTGCAATATTGATGTCGTGAGTGACAATTATAACTGTTTTACCTTTGGCGTTCAGTTCGAGCAGTATATTAACGATTTCCGATGATGTCTTGCTATCAAGCGACCCCGTTGGCTCATCGGCAAGAATTATATTTGGATTATTCACTAACGCTCTGGCAATAGCAACACGTTGTTTTTGACCGCCGGAAAGCTGATTGGTCTTTTTTTCTGCTAGATTTTTTATTCCAAGCAGTTCCAAAGCATTCATTGCCTGCTTTCTCATTTTACCCAATGTACCCTCGCAAAATAGCATAGGAACTGATACATTTTCAAGAACAGTTTCACCCAAAATCAAACCGAAATCCTGCAGAACAAAACCTATTTCCGAGTTGCGGATTTTCGCTATTCTTTTTGTATCTTTGCAATTTATCTTATTGCCGTTAATATATAAGTTGCCCTCAGTTGGCTTATCAAGGCAGCCCAAAATATGTAATAAAGTCGATTTTCCAGAGCCAGATTCTCCTATGATCGAAACCAATTCTCCGTGTTCAATCTCAAGATTGATGTTGTCGAGTGCCTTGCATTCGTTTGACTTTCCGAGATTATATGTCTTTGAAACATTTTCTAATTTAAACATAGTCATATCGACCTCCTTATGTTTGGGAAATGATTTTTACGGGAGAAGTATTTTTTATGTCCAGTAAAGGTTTTAGTGAAGTTAATAAAAACACCACTAAAACAAGTAGTATTGTCACAATAATATTTAAGTTGGTTATTCTGAGTGCATAGTAATCTTGTTCTGCACACCATTTACAAAATCCGATATATCCCACTATTGAGGGAATAATCAGTTTGAACAAACCTTCGGTTAATGTTATTTTCACTGAATCTGTCCAGTCCATTCCACACAGAAAATAAACGGCATATCTTTTCTTGCAGTATATTGTTTCCAACAAGTTGCTGCTGCTCACGCCTGTTATGCATACAATCATCATAAGGACAAAAACTACAAACTGCATTTCAGTTAAAAGACTATTGCTTTCGTACGCTCTGTCCGACAATTCTTTAAAAGAAAATGTATAAGCAATATCACTTATGCAGTCAAGTACCTCTTCCTGATTTAGTGAAGGTACTTTTATTACAGTTCCGCCTATATCGTCTTGTTCGCTTATTTCATTCACACATGCAACAATCATATTATTGCCTATTATAAACATTTCGTTTAGGGACATACCATTGCCGCCGGCACCAAGCGATAGAACCATAGCGTTGTGCTCAAGCACGCCGATTACTGTCGCTGTCTTTTCCAGATATGGGGAATTAATGACATCGCCAATCTTATATCTTGACGACAGATTGCTGCCTATAACCACAGGAATAAATTCATCACTAAAATCATACTTATCAAACCATTTTCCTGAAGATACTGGCAAGTTAATATCAACCGCCAATTCGTCCGGGTACAAAATATAATCTGCCCTGTCGTTGATATCGTCAGAAATTGGTGCATTGAAATGTGCGGATGAATAATAATCCTCGATGATGCCCATCTCTTTTAAGTTATCAAGCTGTTCTCGAATATATTTTTGGGCAACGTTTCTTTGATTGAGCGTATTATCTGAAACGCTATTTTCGTAATATACACTTTTATCCGGCGGCGCAGAATACATATAATTATCATAAAGCCCACTATCACGCACCAAAGAGTTTATATATTCTTGATACATAATTCTTGACAGAGAAACATTCATTAAAAAGGCAGATACGCCAACAAATACCACCATAATAATATTGCGCAGCACATCTTCCTTTAGGTTACTCACTATAATCCTAAAATACTTTAACATATTAATCCCTCCTTACCTTTGTTACACTGAACGTTTTACATATTCTTGAAGTATTAATTAACGTGAATATGGCAAACACTCCAAAAAACACTCCAAACCCCAAAACAATATCAAATAATTTCAGTGGTGCATTTCTGGATAGAAAAAAACGCGATAAAGTATTCAAACCAAGACCTACAATGTATGTGGAGAAGCAAAGCACAAAAGACTCACATAAAGCTAATAGCATAATAGTACTACGAGTTGCCCCATTTATCCAATAGATTGTATATGTTGAAATATTCGTTTCTTGCCAATATTTTATAACTGAAACAAGACATATGATGAGCATCATAATTATTGCCGTATATTGAAGCTCATTTGACTTTACAATATCCGAACCCACCTCGCCTTTTGCAGGCGGGAAAGTAATATTGCTATTAGGAATACGCTCCTTAATTATTCTTTTAAAATCTAACTCCTGCTCTTCGCTGAGTTTTTGGTCAAATGTAATCCAAAGTGTTTTAAAATCATCATACTTTTTTAAAAACCTATCAGCAAAAATTACCACATCCGCATTTGTTGACATTTCAAACACTCCACGTATGATGAAATCCTCATTATCAAAGCGAAAATTCTCACCAACCATTTTCAAACGATTATCATATTCAAGCAGTCTGTCGCTGACAGCACAAGCGTTTACCTCTGTATTGTTTATTTTCGTCGCATAACCTTCTTTCCATAAACCTGTAAATGCCGCAGACTCCTCCGAAATAAAGCTTGAACCCACAACAACATAGCCTTCTGATGTGGTATTAAAAAGCTGGTAATCTGAAATTTCGGGGAAATCATTACTTGCAATTTCTTCAATTATGTTATAAAAGACTTTCACGGATGTTGTACCATTGATTTGGTACCTTGCAATTGACGCTCCTGAATTATATTCATAAATTTCACCACGATAACGAGCAAATGAGTATGAATAGTTGAGCACAAATGCACCACAAATCATACAAATTATCAGCCATATAAAAACTGATTTTCCTGACTGATAAAACGACTTAATATCCTTTAGTGTTATATACCAAATCATAATTTTACCTCATAAGAAAACAAGTAATAAAAACGCTCTTTGCAGATTTTGTATTGTGCCGCAAAGAGCGTTTTATAAAAAGCAATATTAGTCTGTTTACATAAGTTCAGTTTTTCGCCGAACCAAACGTAGCACGTCAATGTTCTTTAATGACTACCCATATTGAAGTGAATCGTCGATAGGATAGTCCTTAATTATTCGTGTAAAACAGACTTTGCAGAAACCGTATTATCCATATGTTTCAGTAGTAGTACTATTACTATTTCCATTATGGCTTGCACGGTATGAACCTCCGCCTCCATAGCTTGAAGACAATCCTTCAGCGGTAACGGTAGCCGAGCATTCTGTTGTTGTTCTATTAGTCACAGGTGCACAAGTTTTCGATCTATTTTCACTGCCAGTAGCATAGTAAATTGTTGCTGTAGTAGTAATGTAGTCCATTGCAGCATCTGCGGTAGCCGTCGCTGTAACTGAATCGCCCTGGAACGGATTATAGTCCCACATATCCGTTCTCTCGTGTGCACAGTGTACGGTTGCTCCATTAACAGTCATTGTGACATTATTGCTTGCCAACGCTGTTACGGAAATTGTAGCAACAGCAGCAGCGGCTGCTATGACTGCCATAAACTTTTTCTTCATAAGAAAAGACCTCCTTGTATTTTTTCTTCGATGCAATTAAGTTAGCTACTCTTAATCACATCTATGTTCCAAAACTGCTGAAGCTTGCTTCATCTATAAGTTTACAGAGAAATGAAACGTATGTCAATATACTAAACAGTAAGTGGTCAAAAAAAGAGGTTTTTTGGTCGCAATTTGTCTATGTTCAACCGAAGCAACAAAATTCCTCCATACTTGTATTATATCACAACTGTTTATATAAGTCAATAGAAAATACCAATATATCGTTGGTATAAAACTATCAAATATAAACATATTGCTTGTTGTATTTCGCTATATAAATGTAGTAAAATATAGTTAAACAGCAAATTAGTAAACAATAGGAGCGTTAGGTATGAATGACGTTTTACACAATATAGGCGAACGTCTGAAAAAATATAGGAAAGAAAATAAACTAACTCAAAACGATATTGCAAATAAACTCGAAATGTCGCTCAATTTCTATGGTGACATTGAAAGAGGTAAATGCAGACTATCAATAGAGAAAATAATTTTGGTTTATGAGCGTTTAGGCATAGACCCGACATATCTTCTGACAGGTGAAGAACATCCATCGGTAAGTTTTTATGATATAATCAAAGATTGCCCCAAGGATAAAATTTTTGATATGGAACAAATTGTACGGTATGCAAGCAATCTATATAGGAGCGAACGAAAATAAGATGATTAAAATTGCTGTCTGTGATGACGATGAATTGTATATCAACAAAATTATTAAACCACTCCTGATGAAAGCTCAAAAAGTGGTTAGTGTTCATACTGATATCAAGTTTTTTACCAATGGTGTACGCTTGCTTGAAGAGTATAGAAACTTTCAATATTATGATATTGTAATTCTCGATATAGATATGCCAACCATAAACGGAAAAGAGCTTGCGGCAAAACTTCGAGAGATTGACAAGGACTTGTATATAGCATTTCTAAGTGCATATAAAGAAGAAGTTTATGATGTTATCCCTTTGAATATCAGTGCTTTTATTCCGAAGGAATACGATAAAGAAAAGTGTTTAGACGAGTTTGTAAAACTTTTGGAGAAATACATCGTGGATAAGCCCGAGCAGAAAATGTTTGGGGTTTTGGAAAACGGGAAAAGTGCGGTCATACGATTGTGCGTAGACAAAATTTTGGTTATCAAGCTTACAAATGGCATTGTTGTAATCACCACTGAAAATGGTAATTTCATTTCAACAGACAGGTCTTTGCGAAACCTCGAAACCGAGCTATCTCCGTTGGGATTTTTCAAAATATGTAGCAATATTTTGGTGAACGTAAATAAGGTATACGAAGTGCTTGAAACAGAGGTTGCATTAAATAACGGCTCTCATCTCCCCGTCAGCAGACGGCGGAGGAAAGAATTGCTTACAGTTTTATCAAGAATAATTTCGGCAAAGGTGACTACATAATGGACAATTTGATTTTAGAGATTTCGCTTTGTTTGATTGAAAATATAATGATATATGTTTTCTTAAAGTCCTTGCTGAAATATAGGTTTTCGTCCGTATTTCCGCTTATAACAATCATAATAGTAAATTCAATTATTCTTTTTTACTGTTCCGGTTTCAATATGTTTATAAAAATTCCGATAACGATTATATGTTTGATTATAAGCTCCTTTATATTATTTAAAGATAAACCCATTGTAAATGTAACATATTCACTTATTCCAATTTACATTTTGTACATTGTGGATATAGTCATTGGAAACATATTTTCGTTTATTATGGGTATAGGCGTTGCTGAATTATTCTTTAGTGAATTTCAATTCAGACTGATTTCCTGTCTGATTATAAAAGCAATAGATGGATTTTTTTTCTTTTTAGTATTTAAAATGTTGAATAACACCGACAAAAACACAAGAAATAAGTTTTGGGTATTGTTTTCAGGAATAATGTTTGTATTTCTATCAATAGCAACTGTCTTTTTGCAAATTTATCCCACAGTTGATTACAATACTACAAATGCGATAATGTATTCAGCTTTGGCATTATTATTCTTTGTGATGAGTTTAATTGTAATATACTTTTTCACCGAATTAAACAAGAGCTATCAACGTGACAGCAAACTTTTTCTTCTTGAAAACAATTTTGCCACATTGCAAGAACAAATAGCCGTGCAACAGCAGAACGGTGAAAATATTAAAAAAATTCGCCACGATATAAAAAATCATCTTTCAAATATCCGTTTGTTGATTGGCAGTGACGAAATATCCGATGCTGTTAAGCTACTTGACAGTGTCGCTGAAAATATTAATCTTACTCAATCAGGAGAAACGATAAACACAGGGAATAGCTTTGTTGACGCTATCATCCTCTCTAAAACGGCTTTATGCAAGGATAAAGGGATTGATTTCAAATACTCTGTTCAGCCTTTGAAAGAAATAAAGATAGATGCAGTTGATTTATCCTCACTGCTATCCAATCTTCTTGACAATGCTATTGAGTCGGCGGCTCAAACTTCATCCCCATTTGTTAAACTTGCAATTTTGAAATACAATGCTTACTATACTATATGTGTTGACAACAGTTATGGGGGTAAGAAGTGTTTGGATGAGAGTGCAAGCGGAATGCTTATCTCGACAAAGTTTGACAGTGCTTTGCACGGTTATGGGACACAGATTATTTCGGATATTGCCCAGAAGTATGACGGAAACTATTCGTGGGAAGCACTGGAAAATAAATTTACATCGACCGTGTTGCTAAAAATATAAATTAAATGGGCAGGTTGCTTATTGCAATCTGCCCATTTTCGGTGTTGTCTTGAGAATTAGTTCTTGAAATTTTTTATATTTGCGGGTGCTTTCGGCTGATAGCTCCATCCCCAACACGTAGTCTTATTAGCCGTAAGTATTGTTTTTTCAGTTATTTTCGCAACCGCTTTTAGAATTTTCGACTTCATTTTTGCACCTCCTTAACTGTGATAAAAGTATCAAAACGGCATTAGCCGTTAATGAACACGCTGAAACATAGGACAAGGTCTTGAACTGAAAAACCAAAGATACCAGTTCCGCTACAAGGATTATTACTAGTGCTGCCATTGACTTTAGTCTATACTGTACTTTCTCGTTTCCTTCAAGTGGTCGGTTGACATCTTCAATAGGAGCAAATGTCAGTACAACTATCGCCGAAAATAACGATGACAAACCATAGCCAATTTGTGGTATACGTTGAATAAAATCATATCCGAATAGCACTAACAAGTAAATGAGAAACGAAAAGAATAAACAAGTTTCGGCTGTTTTGCAATGAAAACCTCCTGCATATCTTCTCAAAGTCATAAACAAAACAACAAATGCAAAGCTAACCCAAATGGTATTTGTTATAAGCGATACAATTAAAATAGTAATATACAATATTACTTTTGGTACAAGCAGTTGCAATCCATAGTTATAGGCTTCCATCTCGTCTGTCTTGATTACATCATTAGCAGCCAAAACAACCGTAATTTCTTCTGCAATAGATTTGAGCATTTTACCTCCTTGATGATTATAATTATATCTGTATATAATTGTAATTACAAATTCCTCATAAGTCAATAGCATTTACAGTAACTGGTCAAAAATAGTCGTTTTTTGGTCAAATTTTTTTATAAACTATGAGTTTTCTGCTCAAGCTCTCTTTGCTCACGGATAAGATTATCAATGTAGTTGCCTTCGACTATCCTTTCATAAGCAGATATAAGAGCAGATACACGCCCTAATTTTAACTGTTCCTCGGATATTTCGTCCTTGACCGACTTGATATAGTTTGGCAGTAGTTTCAAGCGTTTTTCAAGAGTTGCTATGTCACTTTCGGACTTGACACCGTGCTTGTCTGCTATTTCTTGTGCCGCCGCCAGCTTGACTTGCGTCATAGCATCGGGTTTTGAGTTGCTCGTCACAGCCGAAAAAAGAAAACGGAGTTGAGAAATATCAGATTTGAGTGTGGGGAGTTCGGCAGCGAGGCTCTTGACCTTTTCATTCTTCTCGTCAATGCTCTGTTTGAGTTCTTCAGCCTTTGAATAGATTTGCTCCCTCGATGTGAAACCAAAGTCACCGATAGTAGTCAACTGCTCGGAAAGGTAATTGATGTTAGCATCGTTCTGATACGCATAGATATACTTACTGCTGTCCTTGCGTGGCATAAGTCTGAATTGTTTTATCTCGATAGTCATATCCATAATGGTGATATGGAATTTCTTTTCAACGCTGTTTGCGGTCTTGAACTTTGCACGGATAGCATTTGTAAATACATCTCTGTCTGCAATTCGCTGTTCAAGGTTTTTCGGTAGGTATGCCTCACCGAGCGTTTTAAGTCGGACAAACCTCTCGGCATACTGTGGCTTAACGGCTATGTGCTTCTTGCTTGCCTCTGTTGCGGTGCATCCTTGCACCGCCTTTGGGCAAGCTGTGCAAACCTCGTGTTTGCCACCACGCTTGATGTCAAAGCCTTTTTCTTTCAGCTTTGAAAGCAAATCTTCAAAACTTTCGGAGGAATATACAAGCCTGTCAATCTCCAACTTGATTTTCTCACGGACACCCTCGGACTTAACAGGCTGATATGTAGCCGCAATAGCCGTTGCTGTTTTCTGTGCATAGTCAGGAATATGGAGCGTTGTACCTTCCTCGACAAACGGCACTCCCGATTTTTTAAGTTCGGTCGCTACGAACTGCAGCTTATCTTCCGAGAAGATTTCAAAGGGGATAAACTCTGCACCGAGCTTTCGGGACAGCGTGAAAATTTCCTTGTCACGCTTTTGTATCTCGGCACGCATAACATCGTTCTGATTTTTGATAAGTTCGATTTCGCTTTCCGTCAGGTCGGCGGTGTTTTTCTTTTTCAGTTCGTTTATATGTGCGTTGACCTTTCTTATCTCGGCAAGCTGTGCGGCGTGTTGTTTGTACTCGTCAACGGTAAGGTGTTCACGGTGTACGCCCTTGACATCTCTGCTCAACTCGTGTGCGTGTAGTATCTCCGTCATAATACTGCGTTCCTGTTCTTCCCAAGCAGACCATTCATTCTGTAATCGGTTTGCAGAGGTGAAACCCTGTTCCTTTAACGCTCCTTTCATTGACACCTTGACAGACAGACCACGCTCTACCTTGTGGGCAATCGGGATAAAGTCGATGTGCAGATGTGGTGTAGCCTCGTCCAAGTGCATAACGGCATTGAATACTTTAAGATTAGGGTTACGCTTTTCAAAGCCACGCATATAATCGTCAAGCATTAGTTTAGCCTCCTCCCATTTACCCGATGTAAGACCGCAAGTGTCCATATCACCGAACTGCACAACAATCTCCTAGTACGGCTTGCCCTTTGCGGACTTTTTCAGATGTTCGTAATAATCGGGTATGCGGCGACTTGCTTGCTTTTGCTTTGAATTGTATTCAGCGAGAGCCTGCCCGAAAAGCTCATTGTATTTGTCCCGTATATCCTGTCTGCAATATGTTATGTTGTCCTGTATCCGTTCACCGTC
>JAFULX010000174.1 GCA_017483065.1 Clostridia bacterium
CGAGATAGAAGCGGCAATAACACAGCTTGGAGCGATATAGGAGGTAAAATAAATGTTTGATTTGAGAAGCTTTGTAATGCGTGGGATACGCAATATGGTAGGAAAAGAGCCTGAATACAAGGTGATACAGTATTCGGCAGGTTGGTTTGACAAGGGAGTGCTGACGGAAGAGGATTTGACCGAGATAAGCACTCTTTTAGGAGCAGAGGAAACCCTTGAGGAAACCCCTGAGGAGGAAACAGAGGAAGTGATGGAATGAAAATGACAATACTCGCAGTATTAGGAACGGTCGGAAGCGTTGTAAGCTGGCTTTTCGGCGGCTGGAGTGCCGCTATGACAACGCTTGCAATCTTTATGGCGGCGGATTATATCACAGGCTTTTTGGTTGCGGCGGTATTCAAGGCTTCACCGAAAACCGAGAGCGGTGCATTGGAGAGCAGGGCGGGGTTCAAAGGTCTTTGCCGAAAGGGTATTATTCTTTTAATGGTGCTGATTGCACACAGACTTGATGTGTCGCTTGGTGTAAGCTTTATCAGGGACGGTGTAATTATAGCATATACGCTAAATGAGGTGATTTCCGTTATTGAAAACGTCGGTCTTATGGGATTGCCGATACCGTCAGCCGTTACAAAGGCGATTGATATGCTCAGGGGTGACGGCAAATGAGCAGTATTTGCAGGGATATTTCTGCTCTTACCAAAAACGCACAGACAGCGTGCAATGCTTTTTTGAAGGAATGTGAAAATCAGGGTTTAAAGGTACGCATAACAGAAACCTACCGCAGCGGGGAGCGGCAGAACGAGCTTTACGCACAAGGCAGAACAACGTCGGGGAGCATAGTGACGTGGACTAAAAATTCACGTCACACAAGCCGCCGTGCGTGGGATATCTGCCAGAATATCAGGGGCAGGGAATATGATACGTCGGAAGGCTTTTTCGATAAGTGCGGTGCTGTTGCCGCAAAGCTCGGCATTACTTGGGGCGGCACTTGGAAAACAGCTGACCGACCGCATTTTGAGATTGGGACAAGCTGGTGCTTGCCAGAAGGCTATGAAAGCGAGGACGAGGAAATGAACGAGAGAATTGAAAAGCTTGAAAAGCGTGTTGCCGAGCTTGAAGAAAAAGCGGCGGTTTATGACTACATAGACGAAAATATGCCCGAGTGGATAAAGAACATCACAGAATGGGCATTGTCAAAAGGCATTATATCAGGCACAGGCACGGGTCTTGGTATGACAAGGACAAAAGCAGAAACCTTGGTTATGCTGAAAAATATGAGTAAATAATAAAACGGCAGGAAACTGCCGTTTTTGCGTGTTCTTCATAGCCATAATACACCTCGAAATTAAATATTGCAATCAAGACCTTCAAAAAAATCATCGAATGTGCAATTATAAATTTTTCTTAACTCAATTATGACGCTGATACGGATATTTAATTCTCCTGCTTCGTATTTGGCATATGTGCTTCTGCCGATATCACAGCCACGTCGCTGAAGCTCCGCACAAAGCTTTTCCTGCGAATATTTGTTTTTAATTCTAAGCTTTCCCAAATTATGACCCATATTTCGGTCACGTCTCAGCTTTTGTTCCATAAAGAATCACCTCTTGACCAGTATTGGTTGCAACTACTATTATTTTGTGCTATAATTGCATAAATAATTGACCGTGATACTGGTCAAAATTGAAAGGTGATATTTATGAAAAAACACAGATGTTGTTTTACAGGACATCGTCCTGACAAAATGGAGTTTGGTGAAAGGGAGATAGTGCCATTGCTTGAAAGAGCAATTGATGAGGCAATCAGAAACGGATATGTCACGTTTATAACGGGTATGGCAATGGGAACGGATATATGGGCGGCAGAAATTGTTCTTGACAGAAAGAAGAATAACAATGACCTGCATTTAATTTGTGCTTTGCCACACCCAATGTTTGAAAGCAGACGAAATATTACAGAGAAAATACGATTTAATAATATATTAGAAAACGCAGATTTGGTGAAAGAAATCAATAACCGCTATTTTACCGGCTGCTATCAGGTGCGAAATGAATGGATGGTTGACCGTTCAAATCTTGTAATAGCGGTATTTAACGGACAAAATAGCGGAACAAAAAATACAGTTGATTATGCAAAGAGAAAAGATGTACAAGTAATAAATGTATTAGATGCTGAATACAATTAGACGAACAAAAACGGCAGGAAACTGCCGTTTTTTGTATGCCTGTTATTTCCGCCGATACTTTCTGCATTCGAGCCAAAATGCAAGGCATTGCCATTTCTTGCGGATTTTGTCAAGTTCGCAAGCTAATATATGAAACATTCCTTTTTTACTCATAAAACTGTCCCCCTTGCGCAACAATATACCATATTGGGATATTTAGATTATACCATTATGGGATAATTGTGTCAAGGGGTGATTTTATGAGATTGAGAGAGATAAGAAAGGCGAGAGGGATTTCGCAGCTGAAGCTGGCAATGGACTTAAACACCAATCAGAACACAATCAGCAGGTATGAAACGGGCGAGCGTGAGCCTGGGATAAAGGAGCTGATAAATATTGCCGATTATTTCAATGTATCGGTAGATTATCTGCTCGAACGCACCGATAAGCCCGATATCCTAAGGTAAAAAAGCACCCATTCACAGAATGGGTGCTTTGAGTATAGTGAAGCTACTTATCTTCCCGATTAAAATAAAAAACACCCTAACGGGTGTTATATCTGGAGGAGAGGAAGAGATTACGACTCGCTACGCTCGCTGTATGCTGCGTCCTACCAATCAGTCATCGCTATTGCTCGACTTCTTGGGGACTACGCAATCTCACTCGAGTTCTCATCTCTTCCTGATTAAAACAAAAAATACCCTGACGGGTGTTATATCTGGAGGAGAGGAAGAGATTCGAACTCTCGAACGAGTTACCCCGTTACAGCATTTCCAATGCTGCGCCTTCGACCACTCGGCCACCTCTCCATATTTACGACTTGAATATTATACCACGTCCTTGCTCACTTGTCAAGATAAAAAATATATTTTTTTGACACAAGATTGTCGATTAAATTTTGGCATAAACATTGAATATTCAAAAAATATGTGATATACTGTATATTAGATAGTTATGCTTTGTCTTGAAAGGGGATTTATATATGCACACGAAAAAAGATTACGAACAACTGATGATGAAGCTTTTGAACCCGCTCAAACCCTACTATTCTTATAGTAATGCTTATTTGAAGGTCGGCAACACTTCTGCACTTTACCGTGATAAGGCTGCTTTGATAGAGGGCTTTGCACGTCCCTTGTGGGCACTTGCACCGTATTACGCTGACCAGAGAAACAAGGACGATGAATTTGCGAAGATTTACCGTGAGGGCTTCAAAAACGGCACAAATCCCTTTCATCCCGATTATTGGGGCGAGTTGCCCGATTACGATCAGGTTATGGTTGAGATGGCACCTATGGGACTTGCACTCCTTCTTGCACCCGAAACCTTCTTCAATCCGCTTTCGGACGAGGAGAAAAGAAACCTTGCCGAGTGGCTTTATGCAATAAACGACCACCCGAAGGGTACTAACAACTGGATAATGTTTCAGGTGCTTGTTAATATCGGCTTGAAAAATGTCGGTATGCCTTACAGTGAGGAGAAAATTGAAGAGGCGATTGCACGTATTGATGAATTGTATATGGGCGACGGCTGGTACTGCGACGGCAGATTTGCTGACGGAACTCCAGGACAGACCGACTACTACATTGCATTTGCGATACATTTTTACAGCTTAATTTATGCAAAATACATCGAAAAGGCGTACCCCGACCGCAGTAACCGTCTGAAGGAGAGAGCGGCGGAGTTTGCAAAGCATTTTATATTCTGGTTTGCTGAAAGCGGTGAAGCAATCCCTTACGGCAGGTCGCAGACCTACCGATTTGCACAGGTTTCCTTCTGGTCGGCACTTGTATGGGCGGACGCATCGCCGTTTCCGCTCGGCGTTGTCAAGGGTATTATCAACAGACATCTTAACGATTGGGTTAACGCACCGATTTTTGATAATGCGGGTATTCTTACAATCGGCTACAAGTACCCCAACATAATTATGTCGGAAACCTACAATGCCCCCGGCTCACCATATTGGTCAATGAAAGCATTTCTTATGCTCGCACTGCCCGACGACCACGAGTTTTTCACCTGCGAGGAGGAGCCGCTCCCCGAGCTTGAGGAGGTACACCCGATAGAAGCAATAGGTGCGATTGTTACAAATAATAGATATAATGCAGTGCTTTATCCGCACACAAGACAAGGCTTGTGGCACGAGCCTGCGAAGTATGCCAAGTTTGCATACTCGTCGAAATTCGGCTTTTCAATACCCCGTGCACCGCTGACCTTTGATGCGATGGCACCCGATTCACAGCTCAGCTTTAAAATCGGCGAAAATACTTATGTCAGCAGATATGCGAAATCCTCAACGCTTCTGCCCAACAAGCGAATTAAAATCGAGTGGTCGCCGATTGAGGGTATAGAGGTGGAAACAATAATCACACCCTACGGCAACGCACACAAGAGAGAGCATACAATAAAGGCGGCGTTCTCGTGCGAGGCGGTTGACGCTGGCTTTGCAGTGCCGTGGCAAAGCGGTGCTGCCAAAGAGCAAATTTCCGAGGGTGAAGCGAGCGTAATTTCATCAATCGGCGGCTGCCGTGTTTATTCTGAATACGGCGACGGCATTATAATAAACGCTGCTGTTAATACAAATCTTATACATTCACAAACAAGAATCCCTGCCGTACTCTATAAAATCCCAATCGGCGAATCGAAAATTTCGTGTATGGTATATGAATTACAGGAGAAATAAGAGTGTTTAAGAAATTTTACCCCGATTACAAATTCAGTCGCACTGCGGATATCCCCGACAGCTTTTTTACCGATAATAATATCCGCTTTGCGGTGCTTGATATAGACAATACTCTCGTTCCGTACACCTCACCGTTGCCCGATGAGGAGGCAAGGTCGTTTCTTCAAAGGCTCAAAAGCCTTGGCGTGAAATACTGCTTTGTTTCCAATAACGACGAGGAACGTGTGAAGCTGTTTTGCGACGATTTGGGCGAGAGTGAATACATTGCAAAGGCAGGCAAGCCTTTTGCACGCAAAATCAAGCGTGCGATGTGGCGAATGGGTGCGGAAAAATCCAATACCGTTTTAATCGGCGATCAGGTTTTCACCGATGTTTACGGTGCAAAAAGGGCAGGCATACTTGCGGTTATGGTAGACCCTTTGGAGGCAAAGGAAACACCGTTTTTCGGCTTGAAACGGAAAATGGAGAAGATTGTGCTGAAAAATTACAAACCGCAGTAATGAAAGGACTTGAAAAATTATGATAGACGCAAAAACACGTCTGCTTGCGATAATCGGTGACCCCGTGGAGCATTCAAAATCGCCTGCAATGCACGGACAGTTTGCCGAGCTTTGCGGCGATAATATGGTTTATACTGCATTTCACGTTACAAGGGACAGGCTCGCCGATGCAATAACGGGTATGCGTGCTCTCGGAATCAGAGGTCTTAATGTGACCGCACCGCATAAGTTCGACGTTTTACAGTACCTTGACGAGATATCCGAGGAGGCTCGCCTTTTCAGCTCGGTCAATACGGTGGTAAACGAAAACGGCAGACTTATTGGCTATAATACCGACGCCGACGGCTTTTACAGGTCATTACTTCGTGCAGGTATTACGATTGAGGGCAAGGACGTGCTGATATTCGGTGCAGGCGGTGCAACGCAGCCTGTATGTATGCGTTTTGCAATGAACGGTGCGAAGTCGATTACCGTTATAAACCGCACAAAGGAGCGTGCCGAACGGCTTCGTGACTATGTGAAATCCGCAATCGGTTACGAAATTGAAACCGAAATGAAGCTTTCGCATTATGATGTTGTTATAAACACTACTGCGGCGGGTATGCACCCTCAAATCGGAGTTTTGCCGTATGAGGATTTGAGCTTTATTGATGAAAAAACTGCAGCGGTCGATATGATATACAATCCGTGGGAAACGGCATTTCTGGAGCTTGCAAGAAAGCAGGGTGCAAAAACGCTCAACGGCTTGGGTATGCTGATTTATCAGGGAATACTTGCATACGAGCTTTTTGCGGGACACCCTCTCCCAGAAAATGCGTATGAACTGACAGAGGAGCTGTTATGCAAATGAAAAATATTGTACTGACAGGCTTTATGGCATCGGGCAAAAGCACCGTTGGTGCAGAGCTTGCGAAAATTACCGCAAGACCGCTCATTGACACCGATATTTTAATCGAACAAGAGGCAGGAATGAGCATTTCCGATATTTTTGCTACATACGGCGAGGAATATTTTCGTGACCTTGAAACGGTTGCCTGTATGACGGCGGCAGAGGAAAACGGTGCGATTATTTCAACAGGCGGCGGTGCGGTACTCAGGAAGGAAAATATAGACGCACTCAGGAAAAACGGTGTTATATTCAATCTCGAAATGAACGAGGAGCTGATTGCACAGCGTATGGACGAGGCGAAGGGTACACGTCCCCTGATGTCGGACGAGCTTTCGGACATTATTGCAAGATTTAATTCGAGAAAGGAATTTTATGCCGGCTGTGACTATAAAATTCCCGTCTATGACGGAAAAACGCCGACCGAGCTTGCGGCTGAAATTTTAAAGCTTTACACAATGAAAACACAGGTGCTTGATAAGGAGTAGCTTATGGAAATTAAATTCGGTCCTGCGGGAAACAGCGACAGCTTTTATGCCGACGGATTCAAGGCATCGGAGGATATGCCGAAATGGCTGAAAAGCAAAGGACTTGACGCATATGAATACCAGTGCGGAAACGGCGTGCGATGCGGCGATAAAACTGCGGAAAAAATCCGCCAAAATGCAAAAGAGAGCGGTATTACTCTTTCGGTACATTCACCGTACTACATCAATCTTGCAACAGCCGAGCCTGAAAAACGAAAGGGCAGTATCGGTTATATTATGCAGACCTTGGAGCTTGCAAAAAAGCTTGATGCGGACAGAATTGTAGTCCACAGCGGTGCAATCTGTAAGCTGACAAGGGAGCAAGCACTCGAAAATGCAAAGCTCACCTTGACCGAGGTGGTTAGTGAAATGAAAAATGCGGGACTTTACGATATACACCTTTGTATCGAAACGATGGGTAAAATCAATCAGCTCGGTGATTTGAACGAGGTGATGGAGCTTTGTCGGGTTGACGAGAGCTTTCTGCCGTGCATAGATTTCGGACATCTTAACGCACGCACCCTCGGCGGTATAAAAACCAAAGCCGATTATGCTCATATACTGGATACAATGGAAAATAAGCTCGGTCTTGCAAGAGCGAAGGCTTTCCACAGCCATTTTTCAAAGATTGAATACACCGTAAAAGGCGGCGAGAAAAAACATCTTACCTTTGAAGATACCGAATACGGACCATTTTTCGAGCCGCTCGGCGAGCTTCTGTACGAACGCAGCTGGACACCGACTATTATCTGTGAGTCGGCAGGAACTCAGGCGGAGGACGCAATATATATGAAGCAAGCATATCTTGCTAATGCTGAATAAAATTGCCCATATCACCACTTTTCATTCGGGGCGGTACACTTGTAAAGAAAGGAAGAACATAACAATGAAATTTACCGAGAGGGACTTTATCCCCGTACTTTTCGGAAACGATATCAATGTTTACAGCGTAGCACGTGCGTTTTATGAGGAATACAATGTCAAATCACGGGGCTTCGGCAAGGCTTTGCAGGGACCGTGCTATAAGTCAAAAATGCTTGATTTCACACAGGTCGATAAGCTTGACACAACCGAGGTTATCACACCTGTTATCAATAATTTTGCCGCTGAGCATAAGGATAAGAAAATACTTGCCATCGGTTGCGGTGACAGCTATGTAAAGGCGATTGCAACAAGCCGTGACAAGCTTGCGGATAATGTAATCGTGCCGTATGCCGATTATGCTTTTCTTGACTCGCTGATGGATAAGGAGCGTTTTTATGCCCTTTGCGAAAAGCACGGTATTGACTATCCGCATACCTATATTGTTACGGAGGAAAGCTACCAAAATGCCGAGCCGCCCTTTAATTCACCGTATATATTGAAGCCTGCCAATCAGGTGATGTACTATGCACATAAGTTTGAGGGACAGAAAAAGGTATTCCTGCTCGATACTCTTGAAGAGTTACAGGACACTCTCCGTAAAACCTATGCGGCAGGCTATACCGACCATATGATTGTGCAGGAGTTTGTACCAGGTGACGATACCAATATGCGTGTCCTGACCAGCTATTCGGACAAGAATGCGTCGGTAAGAATGATGTGTCTCGGACACGTTCTTCTTGAGGAGCATACCCCATACGGCATAGGTAATCACGCTGTCATTATAACCGAGGACTGTCCCGAGCTTTATGAGAAGTTTAAGAGTCTTTTAGAGGATATCGGCTACACCGGCTTTTCCAATTTTGATATCAAATATGACAGCCGTGACGGAAAATATAAGGCATTTGAGATAAACACACGTCAGGGCAGGTCGAATTTCTATGTGACAGGCTCGGGACATAATATCGCAAGACTATTTGTTGAGGATTTTGTATATGACCGTCCGATTGCGGAGGATATTTCGAGAAACGAGCATTTGTGGATGGTTGTTCCCAAGGGCGTAGCATTCCGCTATGCACCTGCGTATAAGGGTAAAATGAAAAAGCTTATCAAGGATAAAAAGTATGTAAACCCCTTGTGGTTTGCGGAAGACAACGACCCCGAGCGTATTTTACGGCTGATAAAATCGCAGATAGGTCACTATAAGAAGTTCAAG
>JAFULX010000175.1 GCA_017483065.1 Clostridia bacterium
ATTCCAAAGGAAATACCAAATCTCAGAGATAAAAGCGTTCGTGATTTGTGGAGAAACGATACTGCTTGTACAGACCCCAAGGTGGCAGGTGATATGCTTCTTCCTACTTTCTCTAAGGGAACACCTGAAATTGATGACGGCGTGTATGAGTATATGAAAAAGCTGTGGGCGGAAGAATGTGCAAAAGACGATTCGAGCAGTTATAGGGCAGCTGCATTTTCACAGGGGAGCAAAAAGAATAAATGAATTATATTATGATAGTAACAGCCGCACTCCTTTTTTCGCTGCAATTTATGTTTAAAAACGGATTTCAAAAAGAGTGCGGAAGCAGTTGGAATGCATCGCTGATATTCTCGTTGTATTCATCGGTAAGCGGTCTGATAGTACTTTTGATTATAAACAAATTTCACTTGGAAGCAAGCCTGTTCTCTATAGCTGTGGCACTTATATATTCAATAGTCAACATTGTGCTCGGTTATTCGTCAATAAAGGCATTTCAATACGCAAATTTGTCTGTATATTCAGTATTTTCAATGATTGGCGGAATGTTGCTTCCGTTTATATACGGTATCCTGTGCGGAGAAGAATTTAAACCGGTAAGAATAATTTGTTGTATATTGATTGTTATATCTGTTGCTATGTCCATTAACAAAGGTGAGCAGTCAAGAAAAGCAATCAAATACTACATAGCCGTATTTGTTCTTAACGGTATGGTGGGTGTAATATCGAAATTTCACCAGTCATACACAGCCTATTGTGTAGACAGTGCAAGCTTTATCATACTTACAAAGATTGTTACGTTATTGATGAGTGTTGTTTTAATACTTGTACAAAATGAAAGAAGCTTAAAAATCAGTAAAACAGCAGCCTTGTATTGTACGGGAGATTCGGTATTTAACAGTATAGCTAATCTGATGCTCTTGATTGCACTGCTGAATTTGCCTGCGTCTGTTCAGTATCCTATTGTGACAGGCGGAGTGATTATTTTCTCAACGATAATTGATTTACTTCGTAAGGAGAAAGTCACAAAAAAAGAAATTGCAGCGGCAGGCATAGCATTTATTTCATCGGCATTTATGGCGTTATAAAACGAAAGGGTGAGAATAGATAATTTCTCACCCTTTTCTATCTTTCATATTGAATGAAGCTTTTTAAGTACGTCATTTTCGCCCTCGGCAAAATATTTGCTAATTCCCGACAAAGAAAGACAAATTGCGACAAAATAAGGCTATTGACTAAGCTATATTATAATATTATAATTTATATAGTATATAAACGGAGGAGAAGAAATGAACTATTACGACGCTTATGATTATTCACAAACAGCACAGGCAAAATACGACAAAGAACATACTACATACATCGGACTAAGAATTGAAACCGATGCTGATGCTGACATTCTGGCAGCTTTGGAGGGAAAAGCAAAGCAGACAGAGGTCAAGCGTCTTGTACGGCTCGGACTTTCTGTGAAGGATTAAAAAGACAGCCATTACGGCTGTCTTTCGCTTTGTTATTCTGTAAGATTTGCAAATATTGCTCCGTCTTTAACGCTTTTTGCGGTTACAAATCGGTATTTTCCGCTCAAATCCTCGTCCGTTTCAACAAATACAGTAAGATAGTTTGCAGTTTTTCCCTCAAAGTATCTGCAATTTCTGTCCTCGAAAAGCACCTCAAGCTGACGTCCTATATGCTTTTGTAAAAATTCATCTCTTGATTTTTCACAGATTTTTGCAAGAGTCTTACTTCGCTCGTCCTTTATCTCGGGTGAAATCTGATTTTTCATCTTATCGGCAGGCGTCCCCTTGCGTCTTGAATATTTAAAGATATGTGCATCGGCAAAGGCAGTTTTTTGAACAAAATCAAGTGTCTTACCAAATTCCTCATCTGTTTCATCAGGAAAGCCTACCATAATATCTGTGGTAATCGCACAGTCGGGGAAGAATTGACGCAGACCGTCAACGATTTGTGCGTATTGTGAGGTTGTATAGCGTCGATTCATACGCTTTAAGGTTTCGTCGCAGCCGCTCTGAAGTGACAAATGGAAATGCGGACACAGCTTATCACAGTCCTTGATTTTTTCACAGAAATTATAATCAAGTGTCATCGGCTCGATAGAACTTAGCCGTATTCTTTTAATTCCCTCAATGCCGTTAAGCTTTACAATCAAATCGGCAAGGTCACCCTCTTTGGTATCAATACCATACGAGGCAACGTGTATTCCTACATAGACAAGCTCTGTATATCCTGCAGCGACAAGCTTTTTGCTCTCTGTAATTATTTCATCAAGAGGACGGCTTCTGACAGGACCTCTGGCATAGGGAATAATACAGTAGGTGCAAAATTGATTGCAACCCTCCTGAACCTTTACATACGCTCTCGATTTTCCGCTTTGCTTTGAAATTTCAAGCGGCTCAAATTCGTGTGTTTTCAAAATGTCTTTTACAATAATTCCCCGTGTTTTGCTCTCACAAAGCTCAACAATTCTGTGCCGTTCGTTTGTTCCGAGAACAAGGTCAACACCTTCTGTAGCAAGTACCGCCTCGGGTGCGGTTTGAGCATAGCAACCGCATACTATTACGTATGCGTCTGGGTTTAGTCTTTTTGCACGTCTAATCATCTGACGTGATTTTCTGTCGCTCATAGAGGTTACCGTACAGGTGTTTATAACATATACATCTGCAAAATCGTCAAAGTCAGCCTCGCTGTAGCCTGCGTTCTTAAAAAGCTCCAGCATTGCCTCTGTTTCGTATTGATTTACCTTGCAGCCTAATGTGCAGAATGCTACACTTTTCATAAATTCCTCCAATGTAAATGGTAAAATAGGTTAAATTTTCTTAACATTTCAAAAAAACTATTGACTTGGGCATTTAAATGATATATTATAGCGGTGTAGGAAAGCTACATATATTCACAAAAAAGGAGTATTTGCTATGAAAACATTTAACCTGATGATTAACTCAATCAACGATGTAAAGGATTTTGTAAATATTGTATCAAAGTATGACTTTGATGTTGACCTTACCTCGGGTAGATACGTTGTAGACGCTAAGTCTATTATGGGCATCTTCAGTCTTAACCTTTCAAAGCCTATTAAGGTTGAGGTTCACAGCGATGACTGTGACCAGTTCCTTGCAGAGCTTGAGAGATTTATGGTTGATTGATTTTAAAATCCAAACGACGGTTTTTGAGCCGTCGTTTTTTAGTTTGTTTTTGGCGGTGCTTCAAGCGTTATCCTGCCGATTTTTGCACTTCTGAACTCGTCCAGTACTATATTTGCAGCACGCTCTGTGTCAATTTCTCCACCCGAAATAACAAGTCCTCTGCGTTTTCCTATGATTTCAAGGATTTCGTAACCTTTTTTCTCGGTCAAATCGTCTGTTATCTTGTATCTGGCTTTTAACATATCGCAGTAATTATCCCGTATATATTCAAGCAACTCGTAGCACAAAAGCTCCGTTTCCAAAATTTCGTCCTTAATTGCACCAGTGAATGCAAGACGTTTGGCAACCTCCTGATCCTCGAATTTCGGCTGGAGAATTCCAGGGGTATCAAGCATTTCGAGTCCGTCCTTCAAACGTACCCATTGCTTAGTGCGGGTAACACCCGGACGGTCACCTGTTTTCGCAATTGCTCTTTTGGAAAGACGGTTTATCAGTGTTGATTTACCTACATTCGGTATGCCGATTATCATTATTCTGATAGGTCTTGAAACGCCCTTTTCCCTGTCCTTAGCTATACGTTCGGCAAACATATCGTTAAGTGCGGGGGTGATTTTGTTTATACCGCTGTTTGTTTCACAGCTTACAGAAATGACCTGCGTATTATTCTTTCCGAAATATGCCGCCCAACGGTCGCACATTACAGGGTCAGCCAAGTCAAACTTGTTCATAATAATAAGTCTGGGTTTATTCTTAATCATATCGTCAAAGCAAGGATTGCGTCCTGAAAAGGGTATTCTTGCATCTATAATTTCAACCACTGCGTCAATATATTTCAGATTTTCTTCAATAAGGCGTCTTGTTTTCGCCATATGCCCTGGATACCAATTCAAGTTTTCCATTATAATGCTCCGTTTCTAAAAAATAACGGCAGGACAATGAAGCCTGCCGTGAGTGTTATCAATGCTCAAGCACTCCGATTGAGTTCAAAGGCCAGATGCGAAGCGAGCATTTACCAAGAATAGCCTCAAACGGCACCTCGCCAAGCTGCGATGACCTTGAATCCTTGCTCTGCGGTCTGTTGTCACCCATTACAAAAACGTGACCTTCACTTACGGTAAAGGGGAAGCTTACCGCAGAATCATATGCAAAGGTTTCGCCCTCGTAGTAATATTCATCAAGCGGCTCGCCGTTAACATATACATTATTGTCAACCAAATCGACTGTTTCGCCGGGCATAGCAACAATTCTTTTTACATAGTACTTTCTTTTAAGACCAGACGGCAGCTTGAAATATTCAATACACTTTTCGGCAAAATTCAGGTCGCCCATATTCTCAAAATACTCAGTTCTGTCACTGTATGTAGAATCAAGAACAATTATATCCTGAGAATCAGGCTCATAGCCAAGCTTTGTTATAATCAATCTGTCGCCGTGAACAAGGGTAGGGTACATAGACGGACCGTCTACCACAACAAAATCAAACAGAAATCCTTTTATAAGAAAGGCTATGACAAGTGCAATAACAATTGTGTAAAACCACTCAAAAACCTCTTTTTTGAGATTAAAGCCTTCTTTTTTTACGTCATTGGGAGTAACGTTCATTTCTTCATTGCTCATAAGTGTTCAATCCTTTCATATTTATATATTATAGTATAACACACAAACGTGTAATATGCAAATCAAATTTCAAGGATAGCAAAAGAGGGAGTTAAAATTTTTAACCCCCTCCGCCAATCGTCAGATTTTCTCCTTGACCTTAGCTGCCTTACCGACTCTGTCACGCAGATAGTAAAGCTTCGCACGTCTAACCTTACCTTTTCTCACTACCTCGATTTTCTCGATGTTGGGTGAGTTTACAGGCCAAGTCTTTTCGACGCCGACACCGCAGGAAAGACGTCTTACAGTAAATGTTGCAGCAATACCGCCGCCCTGCTTTTTGATGATTGTACCCTCGAACATCTGGGTTCTGGTACGGTTACCCTCGGTAACCTTCTGATATACCTTTACATTGTTACCGATAACAAGCTCAGGTAAATCATTTCTGATTTGGTCTTTTGTCAAAGCACTAATGATTTCATTTGCATTCATCATTAAGCCCTCCTCTCATACTGAGGCGTTCATACCGACCAAGATAGAGGACCGCCCGAAATAACTTGTATATAATATCATACTTTTTTTGAAAAATCAAGTATTTTTTTACTTTTTTTCATTTGTAATATTGCTGAAATATTTATCATATTATAGTAGAAAAATGCAAGGATGTGACAAAAATGAGCGTGCGAAAGAAAAATCCGTTCAAAACACTTGTATTAAGCAAGGGTGCGTTTGTAGGTGTTTTGTATCTTACTGTTGCTCTTGCGGTAATGCTTGCGGCAGTATTGTTTTTACGCCTTTTACCCGAAGAAACAATCAGCAGAATGATTATGGACAGCTTTTTTAAAAGCGAGAAAGCATACGCAGAAATAGCGGAGATTTTTACAGATTCAAAAGGTCGGGTAAATGCAATTATGGAGGGGTACACAATGGTTATCGGGAAGAAAAGGAAAGAAATCACCACACCTGAAGCTAAGACAGAAACCACTCCTGTGCCAACACCCGAGACACCGAAGATTACCGAAAGCACATCGACCTCTCTTGCCGAAATTAAAAATCAATCGGGAAAGTCTGCCGATACAAAAAAACTTGCAGGTGAAGAACTGAAATTCAAGGCAAAGGGTGAAAAGCCGAAGGTTTTGATTATACATACACATACTACTGAAAGCTATTTTGAACAGGACAGAAGCATAGACGAAA
>JAFULX010000176.1 GCA_017483065.1 Clostridia bacterium
ACAGATTCAATTTTTAAAATACACATTGTAAAATAATAAAATATTTAAATATGCGAAACAAATACAATAATATTTGACAAAAGCTCTCTGCCTACACTTGAAGCAGCACTTGTCATAAACATTACAACAAGCATAACGGCATATGTAGATATTGCAGCAATAATCTGGCTTTCTGTAATGGCGGACATAAACGCACCGATAGAGATAATTGCAGCACCAAACAGTATAAATCCGATAAAGCAGCTGATTGTTTCAGCGACAGGTACGCTTCCGTAGAAGTTCATTACTATCGGAAAGAACACAAACACAAGCATAGCACAAAGGAACACCCACATTGCACCAAAGAATTTGCCGAGAACTATCTCGGGTATTGAAACGGGTGCAGTGAGCAAAAGCTGCTCTGTTTTGGTTTTTCTGTCCTCAGCAAAAAGACGCATTGTCAGTATCGGAAGAATGAATATCGACCAGCTTATCATATTTGAGAAAAAGCCTGTCATTGATGCCGACATACTCATAAGGTTGTTGAAGAAAAACATCACACCGGCGAGAAGAAGGAAAAGCGTCAAAAAGACATAGCCGAGCATTGAATGAAAATATGCGTCAGCTTCACGTTTAAATATCGCTCTCATCTGTCACTTCCTCCTTTTCCCCAATTACAGCTTCAGGCTCAGTATAATCCTCGGGGATATCATTCTGAGTAATCTCAATGAATACGTCCTCCAAGGTAGCCTCTACAGTCTTTTGCATAAGAATTGGCATATTTGAATTAGCAAGTACGAAGAACAGCTTCTTTGAAAATTCTGCGTCAACAGCACCATCCGCCTCAACTTCAACGTCAATAGCACCGTCCGCCTCTCCGACAACTCTTACTGATACAACTCCTTCTGTATCCTTAATAGCTGCTGTAACAGCGTTTTTCTCACCCATAACACGCTGGCTGAGTACTGCCTTACTGTGAGCCTTAGAAAGATTTTCGGGTGTATCCTCCGCTACAATCCTGCCGTCTTTTATAATTATAACACGCTCGCAGACGGCACTTATTTCGGATAGAATATGCGAAGAAAGAATAACTGTATGCTCCTTTCCCAGCTCCTTAATCACATTTCTGATTTCTATAATCTGGTTCGGGTCAAGTCCTACCGTCGGCTCGTCGAGAATAAGTACCTCAGGATTACCTAAAAGTGCCTGAGCAAGTCCGACTCTTTGCTTATAACCCTTTGAAAGATGCGAAATTCTGCGTTTATACACCTCTGAAATTCCCACCTTTTCGACTATTTCACCGATATGCTCCTTCTTTGAAATACCCTTGATTTTCTTCAAATCAAAGACAAAATCAAGGTATTCCTCAACTGTCATATCAGCATAAAGCGGCGGCTGTTCGGGCAGATATCCGATTCTCCTTTTAACCTCGTTCGGATTGTCAAGAATATCATAGCCGTCAACCGTCACAGTACCCGAGGTTGATGAAAGATAGCCTGTAATTATGTTCATAGTGGTAGACTTTCCTGCACCATTAGGGCCCAAAAACCCAAGTATTTCGCCCTTACTGACCGAAAAGCTGATGTTGTCCAAGGCTTTTTTCTTGCCGTACTGCTTGGACAGAGAAATAATTTCAATCATAGCCTTTTCTCCCTAAAATATATTTTCCATACCATTGTACAATAAATTTTAGTCTAAACTGTCAACAAAAATTAAACATTCTGTGAACTTTCTTTAATTGCAATTGCAAGCTCGTCGAGCTGAACTGCATCAACAAGTCCAGGAGCATCACTCATAAGCTCGGACGCATTCTGTACCTTCGGGAATGCTGTTACATCTCTAAGGCTCTCCGCACCTGTCATAACCATTGCAAGACGGTCAAGTCCGATGCCCATACCGCCGTGAGGTGCTGCTCCGAATTTATAGCCTTCAACAAGGAAGCCGAATTTTGCGTCAATTTCCTCGTCTGTAAGTCCCAATGCCTTGAACATTCTCTGCTGAAGCTCATAATCGGTAATTCTGATTGAGCCGCTTGACATCTCAACTCCGTTAAGAACTAAGTCATACGCCTTTGCCTTAACCTTTTCGGGTGCTGTATCAAGATATTCTATGCACTCGTCCATAGGCATTGTAAACGGGTGATGCATTGCAAGATACTTGCCGCTTTCATCGTCATATTCAAAGAACGGGAACTCTGTAATCCATAGGAAATTAAACATACCCTCGGGTATCATATCAAGCTGCTTTGCTACTTTGTTACGCAGATTTCCGAGTGTAGGTAGAGTTACCTTATTCTTGTCAGCAACAATGAGCATAACGTCGCCCTTTTCCATATCACCTGCCGAAAGTATCGCTGAAAGCTCGTCCTCTGTCATAAACTTAGCAAACGAGCAGTTCGGAGCTTCATCAGCCCAGCGTATAAACGCAAGACCCTTTGCACCGATACCTCGAACATATTCCGTCAGCTTGTCAATTTCCTTTCTTGTAAGTGCAGCCGCACCGCCTTTAACGGTAATCGCACGTACAGAGCCGCCCGCTTCGATTGCAGATGTGAATACTCCGAAGCCGCAATTTTTCACTATATCGGAAAGGTCATAAATTTCCATACCAAATCTAGTATCAGGCTTATCACTGCCAAATCTCTCCATTGCCTCGGCATAGGTAAGTCTTGGAATCGGCATAGGAATATCCTTATCAAGAACATCTGCAAATACACGCTTAATAAAGCCTTCAATCATTTCAAGCACGTCATCGACATCAACAAAGGACATCTCAAGGTCTATCTGTGTAAATTCAGGCTGTCTGTCGGCACGCAAATCTTCATCACGGAAGCATCTTGCAAGCTGTATATAACGGTCAAAGCCTGAAATCATCAGCAGCTGCTTATAAATCTGCGGTGATTGCGGCAGTGCGTAAAATTTACCCTGATGTACTCTCGACGGAACAAGATAATCTCTCGCACCCTCGGGTGTAGACTTAATCATCATCGGAGTTTCAATCTCGATAAAGCCGTTTTCATAGAAATAGTCACGAGCCGATTTTGCAATCTTTGAACGGAGAATAATATTATCCTGCAGCGGCTTTCTTCTGAGGTCAAGGTATCTGTATTTAAGACGCAGCTCCTCGTTAACATTGGAGTTTTCTACAATCTCAAACGGAGGTGTCTGTGCCTTTGCAAGTATTCTTAAATCATCAACAAAAATCTCGACGCTGCCTGTCTTAATAGCGTCATTCTTGCTCTCACGTTCACGGATAACTCCCTTTGCCATAAGAACAAACTCGCTTCTACACGATTGAGCTTTTTCAAAAACCTCTCTCGGAGTTGTTTCGTCATATGCAAGCTGAACAATACCGCTTCTGTCACGAAGGTCAATGAATA
>JAFULX010000177.1 GCA_017483065.1 Clostridia bacterium
CTTGAAGCATAGTAGCCAATTGGTCAACAGAAGATAAGAGCTGGTAAATAGTTCCCTCGTTAGATTGCGGAAGGTGAACAGTATAGTTCCCATCTATGTAGTCCTTAATGATGTTTTCTGATTCCCTATATAGTCTTTCCCTACGATACAAAAACAGCATTGTACCTAAAAACAGAAGCAGCGTCCATAGAAATAACATCACAAACAGAGATGTCAGTATTGTATTTTTAACAGCAGATACATAAGGTAAATTTTCTATATCCGTGCTGTTTGAAAGACCAATTTCGGCTAAAAACTTATTTCCTGTAGTGCCTGCTTCCGTATTCATTAAGGCTGTTGCAATTACTTCCTTTGAAATTCCTTCTTCCAGTAAAGAAGTAGCAATCGCATTATTGTGTGTTAAAAACATTTCTTTGGTAGCCGCCGTTTGCGTGTCAATGACAGCTATTCCCATCAAAAAAAGCAGCAAAACAAGAGTAACAATGAAAATGCAATAATAACGGCTATGTTTATCATGTAAGAAGTTCATTCGTCCACCTCTTTCCACTGATAACCAAATCCTCGGACTGTTAGTAAATGTTCTGGATGTGATGGGTCTGTTTCTATTTTTTCTCGCAGTCGTCGCACATAGACGGAAAGGGTATTATTGTCTACATAATCTCCTGTGCTGTCCCATAACTCGTCTAAAATAATATCTCTTGTAATAATACGGTTTGCATTCTTTACCAACAGGCATATTAAACGGTATTCTGCGGCGGTAAGTTCTAATATTTTTCCCTTTAATAAGACACGGCTTCCTAAAAGGTCTATCTTAATATCGCCACATTCCATAACTGCCCCTGTTCCTTGAGTGGACAACCCTGCCCGCCGCAGCAACGCTCGTATGCGTGAACATAACTCGCCTAACTTAAACGGTTTTGTTATGTAGTCATCACCGCCGCAGTCCAGACCACGAATAATGCTAACTTCTTCATCAGAAGCTGTCAGAAAAATAATCGGTATCTGACTTCCGTTTTTTCGTACTTTTTCACATATCTCAAAACCTGTTCCGTCTGGCAATGTGACATCAAGGATGAGCATATCGTATTTTTCTATCTCAGATAAATAAGTTAGAGTTTCCTGCACAGAACGGACAAAATCGACATCGAAGCCATTTTTCTTTAGCGAATATTGCAGTCCGTCTATTAAACTTACATCATCTTCTAGTAATAAAATTCTATTCTCCATAATCTGTAACCTTTCTCCGCTTATCAACGGGCTTTTTTGAACTTTTAGGAATAAGCCACACCCGATTTATATTTAGGACACCCTCAATACGGTTTTCTTTGCATAACCGTTGCACACGCCGCACCGATATCCCCCAAAGTTCTGCGGCTTCCTGTGCCGTCATATATTCAAACATTTCTGACCTCCTAAAATCGTACTGTATCTATTATATCCGTTTGAACGAACAATATCAACTATGCAAATGTGAATTTTTATATCTTACAAGTAGAGATTTTATATCCTAATACAAGGGATTTCAGACCGTTCTATAAGAACTATCATTTCTGTAAAATATAATAGAAGCATTATATTGATACAAGGTGGTGAGTTTATGGACGCAAGAAACAATGATTTTGACTTCGATTTTACACCGATAGGGCAGGCAATCAAAAAAGCAAGGACAGCAAAAGGTATGACCAGAGATGAGCTTTCTCGTATTGTGGATTATGACCCAAGACATCTTCAAGCGATTGAAAATGAGGGGCAAAAGCCAAGTCTGGAGTTGTTCATTCAGCTTGTGACGATGTTCGGTGTGTCAGTTGATGAATACATATTCCCAGATAATGAGGTCAAGAAAAGTTCCGTCCGCAGACGCTTAGACGCAGAACTCGACAAACTAAATGATAAAGAGTTGCTCGTAATAGAAGCAACTGTCAGCGGTCTATGTAAGGCAAAAGAGCCAGAGGAATAAACCTCTGGTTTTTCTTTTGCCCATTCTTAATAGGCAGGAACACCGTAACCATAGATGGAGCTACTTCCAACCGTATATTGATTTTGCCTGCAAGTGTCGCCAGAGTTACCCTCCACGGTGTAAACGACACCGTTTTCGCATTTCTCCACAATGCCTACATGGTCGGTTTCTCCGTCGCCTTCCCAATCAAAAAAGATAATATCGCCTGCCGACGGCTCATAGCTTCGGTCTTTCCATTGTCCGTTACCCTTAAACCAATTTGCACCGTCCACGCAGCCTGCGAATTTTGGGATAATCCCGCTTTCGATATAGCCACATTGGTCGGCACACCAAGACACAAAGCAGGCACACCATTCCACACGCCCCTCAAAGCCGTACCAACTCCCATAAGGCTGACCGCCCTCATTGCCGAGCTGTGTCAAAGCGACCTCCACAATCGCCTGGTTACCGCCGCTTGTGAACGCTCTCCCGTATGGATAATACCGCAGCACATGGGCGGGATATTGCGTGTCGCCATAGCTGTCCCAACCTAACCGTGCCGCCTGCATGGTGGAGAACTCTACCGCATTGGCATAGGAATAGCCGCCATAGTTAGTCTTAGCCCACGAGATATAGCCGTTGCCGAAATTGTAACCCTGCAAGGCAAGTTTGATATGCTCCATATCAATCGGGTTTTCTACCTCGGCAGAGATAAGGGCAGCCTTTAATTCCTGTACACCGCACTCAATCGAATATTCTGGGTCTTGTATCCCGTTCGGCTCGTGGGGATACCTTGTGTTAAAGCTGCCCTCCGCCGCCTGCATCGGGTCAAGTCCACGCCCGCCACTTTCCTGCATCATTACCGCCTTGATAAGCTCCACATATTCGGGAATACCGTACTGTTTGGCATATTTCTGTATCAAAGGCTCATAGGCTTCCACCTCTGCACTGACAGGGGTATAGGCGTTGCTCCCGCTTCCGCCACCAAACAGGGAAACAGCACAGCCGAGCAGGACAACAATGAGAATAATCACAACTGCAATCCAACCACCTGCAATTAAAGCGGAAATCAGAGCTTTTGTTCCTGCAATAATCGCCTTGACCGCAGCTATGGTGGCTCTGACCGTAGCTTTTGTTGCTTCAGCGGTTGCCTTTGCGGTGGCTTTTGCCGCCTGTGCTGCCTTTTGGGCAGTTTTCGCAGAAGCCTTTGCCGCTGCCTGTGCCGTTTTTACCGAGGTTTCCGTCGTTTTAATCGCCGCCTTAGAAGTTGCCTGTGCGGTTTTAATTCCCTTTTCGGTAGTCTTGACTGTTCCCTTAGCAGTTGTTTTCACCGCTTTTTCTGCATTTCGGGCTGTGGTCTTAATCATTTTTTGCCCCTGCTGTCGGGTCTTTATCAACTGCGATTTTGCTGTCTGGGAAACATCGGGGGCAGAGGAACGGCTTGCAGCCCCGTGACGGATCTGCAAACCGTGTTGTTCTGACATATTCTGTGCTGCTTTCTGCTCTGCGGCTTTGACAGCCCGACTTTGCTTGAAATCGGTTATTTTATCTTTTGCCTTACCGATATTCTCCTGCGTTGTCTTGACTGCCTTTTGCCCCTGCTTATTGAACTGGTGGATACCTTCGTCCTTTACACGGTCTGCCGCATAAGAAATCCTGTCCGCAGCATATTCTGTGGCAGAGTTTTCATCAGCGTAATATCCCTGTTCCGCTTTTTCCTTTATCCCCACATAGGCAGACTTCATACGCTCACTGGCTATGGCGGCTTTATCTATGGTCTTTATTGTACCTTTGACCGCATCTCTGGTTTTTATATCAGCCATAGAAAACCTCCTTTCCCAGAGGATTTGCGTTCAAATCAGCCGACCTTTTTTGCCACTACAACGAGTCTGCCGTTCTGTGCGGAGTATTCGCAGGTGGAAAGGGTAATGAGCCTGTCGCCGTATTCAGCGGTCACACCTGTATCATACAAAGCAAGCTCCTTGCACTTCCCGACATAGGAATTAAAATCTTCCTCATTCTCCGCATCAACAAAGTCGTAGTATCGGAAGCCCTCAGAGCTGTACGCCACAGTCTTAAATACGGCGACGATTTCATACTCTTCCTGCTCTGTGAGGGTATCAAACTGAATATTCTTGTGTTCCTCATAAAAGCTCTTGGACTTGTAATCCTCCAACGCTCCAAACATCTTGCCGCCCTTGATGTGATGACCGTAGATAACCAGATTGTCACTTTCGGCAATATCACAATTCTCCTGCACATAAGGCGTACCTAAGTCACTGTACTCTTTTTCAAAATTGTGCTTCAGATAGAAATTCGGATTGTTCCTACTCTGCATCACAGGATAATTGATTATCGTGCCGGCAATGGAAAGCCAACCGACCATATCCTCATTCTGTAAATACAATTCCTGATACTTGGCAAGCACATCTTCTCCCTCGCTGACAGGGGCATCGTCTGGCATGGTTTCCTCCGTGGGAGCCTGCTCTACCATTTCGGCAATCTCCTCAAAGGCTTCCGTCTGTTCGTCCACCTGTGCATAGTGATGGTAAATACGGAAGCCGCAAAAAGCCGCCGTACCTAACAGACACACGGCGGCGGCAACACAGATAATAGATTTATAATTCTTCATAGGCTTTTCCTTTCTTATCTTGAAAGTTCCGTCTGTTTTCTGGGAGCAGGAAGCTCCCAGCAATATTCGGGGTATCTGACCTTGATGCC
>JAFULX010000015.1 GCA_017483065.1 Clostridia bacterium
GAATTACACAGCCAACGGAAACGATAAGGAAAACAAAAAACTGTACCGTAAAGCTTGCACCCAGAAGCATTGCTATGAGCGCCGCCAACGCACCGCCTGCAAACCATATGCTGACCAGCACTGAGGTACCTGCCTCCAGAGCGAGGAAAACCACAATCGCCGCAAGCCATATCCAACCGTACATCACTCCGACACCTCCTACATCTTTATATACTTAGTATATTACTTTTTTCGAGGTGTGTCAATAGTATGATGACACCAATTTAGATACTGAACGAACAAAACGCACCCGACGGCGTATGTGGATACTCCGAGTGGTGCGTTTCGTTTGTAGTTCAAAGCTTGTCTTTGAACGGTCTGTACTAAATTTTATGCCTGTAAAAATACAAGAACCATTGTGGTGATTAAGAACAAGATAGCGAGTGTTGCGGTAAGCTTTGCAAACATAGACGCCTTTGTTCTGCCTGTGTTTCTGCTGAAGAATGAATCGCCTGCGTCGGGTGTTGAGCCTGCGATGCCCTTCATACCGGGGTCCTTGCCCTCCTGAAGCAGTACCAGAACGATGAGCAATACTGCAACAAGTATATGCAATACGGTAAACAATGTAGACATTTCTTTTCCTCCCATACATAATCAATAGTATAACACATCTATTATACCATAAAATTTCAATTTGGCAAGTGGTTTTTTAATATTTTTACAAATTTTCGGAAAAAGCTTGCATTATGAACGGTAATCGCCGTTGATTTTAACGTAATCGTAGGTCAAATCACAGCCCCAAGCCGCCGCCGAGCTTTCACCCTGATTGAGATTGATGTTGATGAAAATTTCCTTTTCGCCGAGAACTGTTTTTGCCTCCTCCTCAGAAAAAGGTACGCCTGCACCGTTTCGGCAGACCGCTATAACGCCCTTTGCCGATGCAATATCCACGTCAACCTTCATAATATCGAAATCCGCCTCGGCATAACCGACAGCACACAAAATTCTGCCCCAGTTTGCGTCCTCGCCGAAGATTGCACACTTGAGAAGTGGTGAGCGGATAACGCTTTTTGCCACGATAATAGCCGTATCAAGGTCGGGTGAGCCTTTGCAGTTACATTCAATCAGCTTTGTCGCTCCCTCGCCATCAGCGGCAAGCATCTTTGTAAGCTCGCTCATCACAATAAAGAGTGCCTGACGGAATACCCCATAATCCTCGCTGTCCACCGTAACCTCGGCATTTTCCGCCATACCGTTTGCCAGCACGCACACCATATCGTTAGTGGAGGTGTCGCCGTCAACGGACAGGCAGTTGTATGTGATTTTTGTTATCTCGGAAAGTGCGGTTTGAGTAGCTTTTGCGTCAAGCCTTGCGTCGGTTGTGATGAAATTGAGGGTAGTCGCCATATTCGGGTGAATCATACCGCTGCCCTTTGCCATACCGCCAAGACGGCAGACCTTACCGCCAAGCTCGAACTCGACCGCTACCTCCTTTTTAACGGTATCGGTGGTCATAATCGCTGTTGCCGCTTTTAGATTTCCGTCATAGGAAAGTCCCTCGCAAAGCGGCTTGATATGTGCTTTAATCGGCTCAATCGGCAAAATCTGACCGATAACGCCTGTTGATGCAACTATAACCTCGTCAGCTGAAATTCCAAGCTTGGAAGCGGCAAGAGAGCACATCATTTCCGCCTTTTCCTCGCCGTCTGCGTTGCAGGTGTTGGCATTTTTGGAATTTGCGATAACCGCACGGCAGATACCACCTGTTTTTTCAAGGTGCTTTTTCGTAACCGTAATCGGTGCACCCTTGACCTTGTTAGTGGTGTAAACCGCCGCCGCAGAAGCAGGTACGTCCGATACTATCACGCAGAGGTCGTTTTTGTCCTTGTTAGCATTTAAACCGCAGTTTAAGCCGTTTGCACGGAAACCCTTTGCCGCACAAACACCGCCTTGGATATATTTGTAACCGTCGTAATTTTTCATTTGAATGTTCCTTTCTGTACTATTTGTAATCTACGCTATATGACATAGGACGCAAGCCGTTGTTCCACACATAGGCAGTAATACTTGCCGCCGCTTCAATTTCCTCGTCTGTAATGTCAAAAAATGCTTTGCCGTAATCGTCAGGCTCAATGCTGTCAATATAATCGCTCATACACTCCAAAAGCCGTCCCGAGCTGTCATATGTACATAACCAAACGGTCAGGTCGGACTGTGTAAAATCGCTTGTATTGGTCGATTTCACACTAAGTTGTCCCATACCAACATCAACAAAGCTTGGCTCAATCGGCAAGGAGGGGTTATAGCCTGCGTCATAAAAGTCAATACCGTCCGTATCTGATGTAACTGCCACGCAATCCGCTTCAGCCGAGCTTTCGGCTGTGCCGTCCGCAGCATAGTAGAGAGTATATTTCAAATCGTCACGCTCAAGAGCAAACGTGTATTCGTCAAGCTCCTCGGGGAGTGCAAGGCTGTAGCTGCCGTCATCATTAACCTCCCCTGTTGCGATAATACGCATATAAGAGCCTTCGTTATAGAGTGCATTGACCGTATAAAGCCTGTCAACCTCCGAGGTGACCGTACCGCTTACGGTATTTCGGTGCATAAGCGGCAGAGTGATACTTACGGCAGAATTTTGTACAGTATCAGCATTACTGCGTAAAACAGTAGAGCCGTCTTCACAATAGTATGTTTTGCCGTAATAATACCTTTCATCATTACCGTCTGGCGTAAATGAAATTAAAAACTGTATTCCGTCCTCAACAGGAACGCTTACCTCCACCGAACCGCTCGCTTCACCTGCTGTTATAATCGGCTTTGCCGAAACCGTTATTCCGCCCGAGCTGCCGCCTCCACCTGAAGAAGCACCGCCGTCTGCACCGCTGCTTAAAAGGACATATTCATAATTTGATGGTATTGATACATATTCGCTTGCATTGAGCGTGTCGTCAGTTGATTGGATTTTTTTTGAAATAGGGGCAGAGATGACAGAACTGCCTTTATCGGTTACAATGTCAACTGTCGTTATTCTGCCTGCTTGCGTAGCAATGTCATATTCAATGACTTTGTCACCAAAAGATGTGTTTGGTGTTTCTATATTATTGTAGACTTTTGTGTCTGAGATATCATACTCTTCATCGACATATATGTAGTCTGAGTTGTCAACAGTTCCGATTATTACAACCTTCCGCTGTTCGGCAGTTACTTTTCCGTATATATTAGCCTCGGCGGTTTCTCCGTCGGGCAGTGCAACCGTTACCGTTATAATGTTTTCTTCAAGCAATGGGACAGATACTTCCTCTATGCTTGGCGACAATACGGCTGCTCTTGACACATCGCTTGCTGTGCCGTCAGAGCTGTAATGCCCGAAATCGTACAAGCCGTCATAGCTGTCTAAAAGTTCATAATAGCATATCACCTCATCACAGCCGATGTCATCATACAGAGTAACCTCTGCAGAGCTTTCACCCGACGGTATGGTTACAGCTTCGGTATCAAGATAATAGTACGGCTTGCCGTCAGCCTTCTGCAATACCACCTTGGCGGTTATATCCTCTGCCGCAGTGTAATTTTC
Organism: Clostridia bacterium; assembly: GCA_017483065.1. Lineage (GTDB taxonomy): Bacteria > Bacillota > Clostridia > UBA1381 > UBA1381 > HGM11525. The sequence goes on from JAFULX010000015.1 coordinate 3,554, forward strand.
AGGCAGAATAAGTTCCACTGTAAGCATTCGTGCGTTTTCTGCCGTAAAATCAATATCCGATATATTGCTTTCTTCCACAGTAATCATATCAGAACGTGTATATCTCATATATTTACCGTCATCAAAAACTATGTGCATTGTGTATGCGTCACCTGTCGCCGCCAGAAGTGAGTAATCGGCAGAAACTGCACCCTTTTCGATTGTACCCGTAGTGACATATGTTTCTTTGCCCTCTGCCGCAATTGTAAAGCCCACAGCCTCTTCGGCAACGGACGGCAGTGTGACAGTGCCGCTTATGCTGCATACCTTAATATTTATCTCAAATTCATACAGGTTTATGTCGGTGCGAAATCTTGTTGTGTCGCTGTCCTGATAACCGCAGGAATTTACCGTGTAACCGATATAATACCCATCAAAGACATCTTTGTCCGAATACAGGAAAAACTCTATACTATTTCCCCCCTCGGGTATAACAACGATTTTTGATGTTATCATTTCGTAGTCGGGGATTGGTGCTGTATTGGTATAGACAGGCCTGCTTATACCCGAATATCCCGCTGAAAAACTTGAATTAGTCGAAGATGTACCTCCCCCAACACTCCTGCCGATACTGTAGCCTGCAAAAACCGTAAGTTCAACTCCGCTCGAGGGTGCGGTTTTGCCGTCAGGCAATGATACTCTGCCCCGTGCAAAGCTGTATTCGTCGTCAGTAATATACAGGCTTATGCTTGTGTCAGTTGTTTCTGTCCATTTAGAAAATACCATAGATATCAAGTCAAGTGATATATATTCCAGACCGCCAGCCTCTTTTGCAGCATTTTTATATACAAGAGATAATCCGTCAATTTCTACTATATCAGAGTCTGGATAGATATAGAGCCAACGGTCACAGCCTGTTACCGTGTTATCTTCATATTCTAAATTTATGGCAGGTAAATCCCCGACAAAGATATATTTACTGCCGTTATACTCCAAAAGCTCATAGTTAAGACCGACCTCGCTGCCGCAATTGTAAAGGAGAAAGTCGCTGTCAGCAAACGCACAGGGAGCGAGAATATTTATAATAAGAAAAAACACAGTTACA
>JAFULX010000178.1 GCA_017483065.1 Clostridia bacterium
ATAAAACCGTAATCAACAATAAAATCACATACAGGACGGAACCTAAGTCTAGCGCGTCTGCCAATTCCGCCACAGGCGCATATTAAGTTATAAGTTGCGTTTGTTGCGGAAACGTCAGACAAGTCTGCCAGCGACTCGGGGAATACCCCTCGCTGAATAAGCTCGACTTTACCAAATCAAAGAATTGGAGTCTCGCTTAAATTCCGCCACAGATGCATATTAAGTTTGTGCTATTTTCTAAACAGCTATTACAGTTTAGCACTATTTTTTTTGTTTGTCAAGTAATTTTTCAAATTCTCTTGTCTTTTTTTAGAAAATGTTATATAATTATCTGTGGTATGATTTATGGAGGAAACAGACTATGCGAATGAGAAAAAAACGCCACTTTGATGAGCGGCTTGAACGTGTTAGTGAGAGGCTTGTCAAAAATCCCGAAGAGTTAAAAGGTGACTGGAACAGACTTTTTGGCAATGACAATCCCATCTATATAGAAATTGGTAGCGGTAAAGGCAGATTCATTTCAGAAATGGCTCGACTTAACCCAGATGTGAATTTTATTGCGGTTGATGTAATTCCCGATTGTATTCTGATGGCTTTGGAAAAGACGGCAGCGGTCGATTACAAAAATCTGCGTTTCATTATATCCGATGCGGCGATGCTGGCAGAATGCTTTGCTGACGGTGAGATTGACAGGATATACCTGAATTTCTCCGACCCGTGGAAGAAAAAGAAACAGGCAAAACGCCGCCTGACGCATCAGAATTTTCTTGATGTATATAAGAAATTCCTGAAAAAGGGAGGAAGCGTATGCTTTAAGACAGATAACAGAGGACTGTTTGAATTTTCGCTCAATTCCTTTGCTGCAGACAGAGATTTTATGATGTCGAATATATTGCTCGACCTTCATAACTCCGATTTTGAGGGTAATGTAATGACCGAGTACGAGCAGAAATTCTCCGAGCAGGGTATGCCAATATACCGCTTGGAAGCAAGGTATTCTAAAGATGATATTTAACAGAGTATAAACGGAGGAAAATGCAAATGATAACAAGTAAGCAACGAGCGTATCTCCGCTCATTGGCAAACGGACTTCAGCCTGTGTTCATTATCGGCAAGGAGGGCGTAACAGACGAAACAATCAAGCAGCTTGCTCTTGTTCTTGAGGCAAGGGAGCTTATCAAGGTAAAAATTCTTGAAACAGCACTTCTTGACGCTAAGGCTTGCGGCAACGAAATAGCCGAAAAACTCGAAGCGGACTGCGTTCAGGCAATCGGCTCAAAATTCGTGTTGTTCAAAAGAGCAATCAAGAAGGAAAACCATCAGATAAAATTTCCTGCAAAATAAGGAGAAAAGCTATGCGGAAAATCGGCATTTTCGGCGGTACCTTTGACCCTCTTCACATCGCACACATAAAGCTTGCGAAGTATGCAAAGGACAAGCTCGGTCTTGATTTTGTAATTATGCTTGCGTGCGGCAACCCTCCGCACAAGAGGAACAGGAAAATTACTGATGCATCTATCCGCCACACTATGCTGAAAAAGGCAATTGAGGGTGTGGACGGACTCATAGCCTGTGATTATGAAATAAAACTCAGGGAATTTTCATATACGGCTACTACTCTTGAATTTTTCAAGAAAATATATCCCGACGATAAGCTGTATTTCATAATGGGCGGCGACTCGCTTGATTATTTTGACAAATGGTACAAGCCTGATGTAATTGCAAGCCTTTGTACAATTGCTGTTTACGGTAGAGGCGAAAAGCATAGGTTTGATGAGATTTCTAGACAGTTTGGTGCAGATATTGTAAAGCTTGACGGTGAGTTTTTTGACATTTCCTCAACAAAACTCAGAACGGACAGTATGCTTTTAAAAAAGCATACACCTCCTGCGGTTTTTGATTTTATATCAAGGTACAGATTATATACGGAAAATGATGAGGAACAGGTTCTATCCGAGCTTTTGTCGGAAAAACGGCTTTTGCACAGCAAGAACGTCGCTGATATGGCAAAAAGGCTTGCAGTGCGTTACGGTATTAGTGCCGAAACGGCTGTGCGTGCAGGACTTCTGCACGATATTGCCAAGGAAATACCGTATGAAAAAGCACTCAAAATGTGCGATGAGTTAGCTGCTGACCTTGACCCGATTGAACAGATAACACCGCCGCTCGTTCACCCGAAGCTTGGTGCAGAGCTTGTCAAGTGTTATTTCGGAATATGCGAGGGTGAAATCACCTCCGCAATCAGGTCGCACACCGTTGGAAAGCCTGATATGTCACTCCTTGACAAAATTATATTTGTCGCAGATATGTGTGAAGAAGGCAGAAGCTTTGACGGTGTTGAGAATATCCGCAGTGCGGCATATGAGAATATTGACAGGGCGGTTATACTTTGTATTGAAAGTACAATTGCATTTACTATTGCAAAGGGTGGCTTTGTACATCCGATGGCATATAGGATAAAAAAGGAGCTTTTGGCGAAATTTTAGAAATTCTATGGACAAAACGCAGAATTTGTAGTATTATATTAGTTTGAAGGGACGTGAACGTATTTATGGAGAGAATTAAGACGATAGTTGAGGCTCTTGACGATAAGAGAGCGAAGAATATAGATGTTCTCGATATTTCAAAGCTTACCTCGCTCGGCGATTATTTTATAATCTGTACCTGCGGCTCCGAGTCACAGGTCAGAGCGTGCGTTGATAACGTCGAGGAAAAGATGGAGGAGCGTGGAATAGCCTGTGCTCACAAGGAGGGCTATACCAACGGCAGTTGGGTGCTTATGGATTACAGCGACATCATCGTGCATATTATGCAGGAGGAAACACGTAATTTCTACTCACTCGAAAAGCTTTGGGACGATGCTCCGAGAATTGAAACGGGAATTGAAGAAAACTGATATTTATATTGAAAGGGTGTTATATAATGGGTAGCTATAACTTTTCCGAAATTGAAAAGAAATGGCAGAAAAAATGGGAGGAGGACGGCTGCTTCCACGCTGAAACAGGTAGTGACAAGCCTAAGTTTTATGCTCTTATAGAGTTCCCGTATCCGTCGGGACAGGGCTTGCACGTCGGTCATCCGAGAAGCTATACTGCACTTGACATAGTAGCAAGAAAACGCAGAATGCAAGGATATAACGTGCTTTATCCTATTGGCTGGGACGCTTTTGGTCTGCCTACCGAGAACTTTGCGATTAAGAATAAAATTCATCCGAAAATTGTAACCAAGAATAATATTGCAAACTTTACAAGACAGCTTAAAATGCTCGGCTTTTCCTTTGATTGGTCGAGAGAGGTAAACACAACCGACCCCGAATACTACAAATGGACACAGTGGATTTTCCTTCAGCTTTTCAAGAAGGGACTTGCATATAAGCAGGAAATGCCTATTAACTGGTGTACTGGCTGTAAGGTCGGACTTTCCAACGAGGAGGTCGTAAACGGTGTTTGCGAACGCTGCGGCAGTGAGGTTGTACAACGCAGAAAGAGCCAGTGGATGCTCAAAATTACCGAATATGCTCAAAGGCTTATCGATGACCTTGAAGATGTTGACTATATCGAAAGAGTAAAAACCCAGCAGAAGAACTGGATTGGCCGCTCGGAGGGTGCAGAGGTCAGATTTGAGCTTACCTCGGGCGATGAAATGATTGTTTATACAACAAGAGCTGATACACTTTTCGGTGCAACATATGTCGTGCTTGCTCCCGAGCATAAGCTTGTCGAAAAGCTTTTGCCAACCTTGGAGAATGTTGATGAAATCAAGGAATACATCACTCTTGCAGGCAAAAAGTCCGAGTTTGAAAGAACTGAGCTTGCCAAGGATAAGACGGGTGTACAGCTCAAAGGCGTGTATGCAATTAACCCCGTAAACGGCAACAAGCTCCCTGTGTTTATATCAGATTACGTGCTTGTTACCTATGGTACAGGTGCGATTATGGCTGTTCCTGCACACGATGACCGTGACTGGGATTTTGCCAAAAAATTCAATCTTCCGATTATTGAGGTAGTATCGGGCGGCGAGGACGTTCAGAAGGCTGCTTATACCGATGTATATAAGGGTAATATGGTAAACTCGGGATTTCTTGATGGTATGCCTGTTAAAGAAGCAATACCCGCAATGATAAACTGGCTTGAGGAAAAGGGCATAGGCAAGAGAAAGGTTAACTTCAAGCTTCGTGACTGGCTGTTCTCACGTCAGCGATATTGGGGCGAGCCGATACCCTTAGTTTACTGTGAAAAGTGCGGCTGGGTACCCGTTCCCGAGGAACAGCTTCCTCTTGAGCTTCCCGAAATTGACGAGTTTGAGCCTGGTGAGAACGGTGAATCACCGCTTGCAAAGGCACACGACTGGATAAATACAACCTGTCCGCATTGCGGAGGCAAGGCAACCCGTGAAACAGATACAATGCCGCAGTGGGCAGGCTCGAGCTGGTATTTCCTGAGATACATTGACCCGCATAACAGCGAGGCTTTAGCGTCAAAGGAAGCGCTTGATTACTGGACTCCCGTTGATTGGTACAACGGCGGTATGGAGCATACAACATTGCATCTTTTGTATTCAAGATTCTGGCACAAGTTCCTCTATGATATAGGCGTTGTTCCGACAAAAGAGCCGTATATGAGAAGAACCTCGCACGGTATGATTCTCGGTGAGAATGGCGAAAAGATGTCCAAGTCAAGAGGAAACGTAGTAAATCCCGATGAGGTTGTACACGATTTCGGCGCTGACGCAGTTCGTACCTTTGAAATGTTTATAGGTGCGTTCGACCAGTCAACCCCATGGTCGCAGGACGGTTTGAAGGGCTGTTACAAGTTCTTAGAGCGTGTATGGAATTTGCAGGAAATGCTGACAGATGAGGAAGGCTACAGCAAGGAGCTTACCTCTAATATGCATAAAGCAATCAAGAAGGTTTCGGACGATTACGAGAAGATGAAATTCAACACAGGTATTGCCGCACTGATGAGTCTTGTAAACGATTTCTACAAGGCAGGCAAGGTTACAAAGGGCGAGTTCCTGACGTTGATTACACTCTTAAATCCCGTTGCACCGCATATGACCGAGGAGCTTTGGGAGAAATACGGCAACGGCGGTTATCTGTCACTTACGGCTTGGCCTGAATATGATGAGGCATTGACGGTTGACGCAGAGGTTGAGATTGTACTTCAGATTAACGGTAAAATCAGAGATAAAATGATGATTGCCGCAGACCTTGACAAAGCAGGCATTGAAAAGCTTGTGTCGGAAAGCGATACGGTGAAAAAGCTTATTGACGGAAAGACGGTTGTTAAAACTATTGTAGTTCCCGGCAAGCTGGTTAATATAGTAGTTAAGTAATAAATAAGTGAGGTTTCTTAGGAAACCTCACTTTTTTATTATTTATTCTTCGTCGGTTTTGATTTCGTTCAGCTTTTTCAGCTCATAGAAATGTCCCTTTTTAGCTACAAGCTCGTCATATGTACCAACCTCGACAATTTCACCCTCGTTCATAACAACAATTTTATCAGCGTCACGAATGGTTGACAGACGGTGTGCAACGATAAAGGTTGTCCTGTCCTTAATGAGTGAAGAAATCGCCTTTTGTACGTGATGCTCCGAGATATTGTCAAGTGCGGAGGTCGCCTCGTCGAGAATGAGTATTCTCGGGTCTCTTATGAGTGCTCTTGCGATTGAAATTCTCTGCTTCTGACCGCCCGATAGTTTATCGCCGTGCTCGCCGACAACCGTATCAATACCATTGGGGAGCAAGCCTAAGAATTCGTTGATATTGGCTTTTTCGATAACGTCCTGAAAATCCTTTTCCCATACGTTCACAAGACCGTAGGTTATGTTTTCTCTTATAGTTCCCTTAAACAGAATAGAGTTCTGTGGCACTACCGATATAAAATGACGGTAGGTAGGGAGGCTGACCTCCTCAATCGGCTTTCCGTCAATCTTGAACGTACCCGAAGTCGGCTGCAAAAATCCGATAATCATATTCATAATTGTAGATTTTCCCGAACCTGATGCACCGACAAAGGCGATACATTCACCAGGGTTTACCTCAAGATTGAAGTTCTTTATGGTGTCCTTGTCTGCATTCGGATATCGGTAGCAGACATTCTCAAAGGAAATCGAGCCGTGAACGTAACGCAGCTGAATTTTGTCACGGTTATCCTCAACGCTGTCCGAAAGTACAATTTCCGAAACGCTTCGCACCGATTCAAGTCCCTTTGCAAGCTCGGGGTAGATGTTCACAATCGACTGAACATTTCCCGAAATACTGTTAAAGTACGACTGGAAAACAACAATGTCACCTACGCTTATCATACCCTTTAATGCAAGGAATGCTGCAAATACAAGGCACAGACCGCTCATAACCTGACTCACAACCCAAGCGAACGAGCCGAAATACGCAGTTGTACGGTCAACAATAAATTCCCTTTTCCTTGAGCTTGCGTATGTTAGCTTCAAGACGTGCGATTTCCTCATTCTCAAGACCGTGTGCCTTAGTCACGGGAATCATCTCAATCATTGTTGTAATGTTTGCTGACATATTCTCGTTTTCTTTACGGAACATATAATTGCTTTCACGCATCTTGTGTCTGAAAAAATTTATCAGCATTACATTCACGGGAACAACAAGAGCATAAAAAATCGTTATTGTACCGCTTTTTGTTATTGAAATTATAACCGATACGATAATGCTGATTATCGCAGATATAATAGTTTTAATAAAGTGATTATTGAAGAATTCTATCGCTTCAATATCACGCAGGAACTTTGACTGCACACGTCCCGATTCAATTTCCTTATAATATGTAAGCGAAAGCTGCTGAAGCTTTTTGACCATAGTGTTACGCAGTCCCGCACCAATGTTACGCAGCATTGTATCGGTATATTTTGCATAGAGCATATGCGTCGGAACATTTTGAATAAGAACGATAAAAAGCACAATTGCATTTATCGCAATAATCCTGTAAACGTCCTCGGTCGGATTTGTTACCGCATTGATTATGTTGGAGGTAACTATCGGCATCAGCCAGATACCGATTGCTTTGATTACGTAGAGAAAGCTGGAAATAAGAATTTTAATCCAGTTTGCTCCGAGAATACCCACCAGAATTTTAATCGGCTTCTTACGCACCTCGTCGGCATTTTCGCTGAAAAGAGGCTCGTAATCGGGTATAGGAGTGTTTGCCTGTGAATGTTTTTTTGCGTTCATACATATCACCGCCATACATATTTTCAACGTTATTTTACATAATTAAAAATAAAAGTCAATCCCTTTTTTGAAATTTCTTTATTACGTTTGTGTTACATAAAAAACCGCACTGTTTAAACAGTGCGGTTGGTGCTATTTTCTTATCTGACCGTTACCGTAGATAATATTTTTTGTTGTAGTAAGTGCGACAAGTCCCATAGGACCTCTTGCGTGAAGCTTTTGTGTGCTGATGCCGATTTCTGCACCAAACCCGAACTCAAAGCCGTCGGTAAATCTGGTCGAGGCATTCACATAAACTGCCGCCGCATCAACCTCATTGAGGAATTTCTGCGAGTTTTCATAGGAGTTGGTAACAATCGCCTCCGAATGACCTGTGTTGTAGGTGTTGATATGCTCAATCGCCTTGCCGACATCGGACACAACCTTGCACGAAATAATCATATCAAGATACTCCGTACCCCAATCCTCGTCGGTGGCAGGTATTGCCGTGGAAATAATTGAGCAGGTTTTCTCGCAGCCTCGGATTTCCACACCCTTTTCGATAAGCGGCTTTAGTATTTCGGGCAGCTTGTCTGCGACCTTTTCGTGAACGAGCAGCGATTCGCAGGCGTTGCAGACGCCTGTACGCTGTGTTTTTGCGTTGTCGAGAATATCAGCCGCCATTTTAATATCGCAGGTTTCATCAATATAAATATGACAGTTACCCGTGCCTGTTTCGATTACGGGAATGGTACTGTTGTTGACAACGGTTGAAATCAATCCCGCACCGCCTCGGGGAATAAGCACGTCCACATAACGGTTAAGCCTCATAAGCTCCGTTGCAACCTCACGTGAGGTATCCTCGACAAGAATTACCGCATCGGGAGTGATACCGCAGCCTTCGACAGCCTTGCGGATAACCGAGCAGACAGCCTTGTTCGAGTTGATTGCGTCCGAGCCACCACGCAGAATAACCGCATTCGAGGTCTTAAAGCAAAGACCGAACGCATCAGCCGTCACATTCGGACGTGACTCGTAGATAATGCCGATAACGCCGAGCGGTACTCTTTTCTGCCCGATAACAAGTCCGTTCGGACGCTCCGTCATTGATATGACCTCGCCGACAGGGTCGGGAAGAGCCGCAATATCACGCAGACCGCTTGCCATTGCCGTAACTCTCTTTTCGTCAAGACGCAGACGGTCAATCAAGGACTCCTTCACACCCTTTGCAATTGCGTTTTCGATGTCCTTTACGTTTTCGGCAAGAATGTATTCTGTGCTTGCACAAAGAGCGTCCGCCGCCGCACAGAGAGCATTATTCTTGTCGTTTTTGCCGATTAAAGCAAGCTCTCTTGAAGCGGCTTTTGCACGCTTGCCGATGTTATCAAGATATTCCATTATTCAGCCTCGTTTGCAGTAATATTAACCGTATAGGTTTCGCCGTCCCACTGTACGTCTGTACCAAGCTCCTCCATTATAAAATGAAGCGGAACCATTGTGTAATCGTTGCTAATTTCGGGTGCAGCTTCAAGAACCTTTTCCTCAGAATTTACAAAAGCCTTGTCTGAGCCAATCTGCAAAAAGATAAACTTGATATCCTCGCCGTTCTGTTGGGCAATCATAGCGGTTTTGGTCTCGCCGTCCCAGCTTACAGTTGCACCGACAGCCTCAAATACACCTCTCAAGGGTACCATTGTACGGTCATTTTTGATGTACGCAGTTGTGCCAAGCTCCATTTCAACGCCATTGAGCTTCACCGACACATCAGCCGCCAAAGCAGCCGAGGAACTGAACGCAACTACCGCCGCCAAAACAGCAGCTATCTTTTTCTTAAACATATTAGTCACAGCCTTTCTTTAGTTTTCCTTAGTATATCACATATAAAAAAATATTTCAATAATTTTATTGATATTTGTTTACTTTA
>JAFULX010000179.1 GCA_017483065.1 Clostridia bacterium
ACTAAATCATACAACATTACGCCATCAATGTCAAGGAAAGGCAATCCATATGATAACGCTTTAGCTGAAAACTTCTTTTCGATTCTTAAGACTGAATGTATTCACAGAACAAAACTTAAAACTTATGATGAGGCTCGCCTTATCATAGACGAATATATTCATTTTTACAATAATGAAAGAATACAACTAAAAACAAAACTGACACCACTTGAAATGCGATGTCAGTATGTTACTTAAAGTAAATATTTTACCATAGGCATCCTTTTTTGTGATGTCTGCACAAAATGGTGCAGTTCAATTGCATATCCTCTTCAAGATTATTCTTCCTCGTCGTCCTCGGGAGCGTCCCAGTTGTGATAGATGTTCTGAACATCATCATTGTCCTCGAGGTTTTCAATCAGCTTAGTCATCATCTTGATATGCTCCTCGTCTGTGAGCGTTACCATTGTCTGAGGTACCATTGTAATCTCGGCATTTGAAAGCTCGTATTTTCCTTCAAGTACATCACGGACTGCGTGAAAATCATCGGGAGCAGTTGTAATTTCTACACACTCCTCATCAATCTCTATATCCTCCGCACCTGCTTCAAGTGCGTCCATAGTGATTGTATCCTCATCAATACTGTCATTCTCAATTACGATAACACCTTTACGGTCGAACATAAAGCTAACACAGCCCGTCTGACCCATATTACCGCCAAACTTATCGAAATAATGACGTACATCAGCCGCAGTACGGTTTCTGTTATCGGAAAGTGCCTCGACAATGACAGCAACTCCGTTAGGACCGTAACCCTCGTAGGTGATATTCTCATAGTTATCACCCTCGGTTGTACCTGCCGCCTTTTTAATAGTACGGTTAATGTTATCGTTGGGCATATTTGCCGCCCTTGCCTTGGCAATAGCGTCCTTCAGGCTTGAGTTGTTATCAGGCTCGGGACCGCCCGATTTTACCGCAACAATAATCTCTCTTGCAATCTTAGTGAAAATCTTCGCTCTCTGAGCGTCATTAGCACCCTTTTTACGCTTAATGGTGCTCCATTTTGAATGTCCTGACATAAGTATTTCTCCTTATTCCTCGGTCTGCTCTGTTTCTTCCACATATGACGGCTGATATTCCTTGCTCTCATAGCCGTTTGAATAGCCGCCATATGAGGATTTCTTCGTATAATCCTTTGAAGAATATCTGCTGCCGTAGGGCTTGGGATTTTTAGGAGCAATAACAACCTTACGGTACGGTTCTTCACCGACCGAGAAGGTAGTAACCTTTTCATTGCTCTGAAGATTTGAGTGAATTATTCTGCGTTCATACGGATTCATTGGCTCAAGTGTGTGCTTTCTGCCTGTCTTTGCAACCTTCTGTGCAAGTCGCTCGGAAAGTGCTATCAGCGAATCGTAACGCTTTTGACGGTAATTTTCAGCATCGAGTGTAACCTTTATGTACTCCTCGGTATAGCTGTTTACTACAAGTGATGTGAGATACTGAAGGCTATCGAGAGTATCGCCCCTCTTGCCGATTACAATACCCAAATCGTCACCCACAAGGTCAATATTAAGCATATTGTCACTATGCTCGGCATTTATTTCAACCGTAACATTCATTGTTGCAAAAAGCTCGGAAAGGAATTTCTTTGCAGCCGCTGTCACAACGTCCTTAACCTCTGCCGTAACTGCGGCATCCTTTGCACCGATACCAAGAAAGCCCTTTGAGCCTTCTTCGGTAACGGTAAACTCCACCTCGTCCTCGCTTACACCGACAGCCGCCAATGCAAGCTTTTTAGCTTCATCTACGCTTTTTGCCGTTTTTTCTGTTTTTCTCAGGAATTTTAACAACGAAATCGTCCTCCTTTTTATCAATATAGAAATTAAGGATATATTGAGTTACCATTTGCATAACACTCGATGTAATCCAGTATATACCCATTGCAGCAGGAAGTGTCAGTGTGAAAAATCCGGTCATAATAGGCATCATAAGATTCATCGATTTTGTCATTGAGTTCATAGTTGCAGCCTGCTCCGACGCTGCGGAGTTATTATTCGTTCCCTGCATTTTCTGCGATTGACGCATAGAGAGCCAAGTAGCAAATACTGCAACAACAGGTATCAATAGCAGCAAAATCGTGCTTAAATTGTCAAAATTGCCGCCCAAGAGTGCGGTAAAACCGTTTGACGGGTTTTTGGACAAATCAAGTCCGAGGAAATTAAAGTTCAGCACCCAATCGGAAAAACCGCCGACAGTTTCTTCAAGATATCTTGTCCAAGTAAGGAACTGTATCTGATACATTTTCTGTATTTGCTCTGCAAGTGCCGTAGGCTCCAGACTTTTCAGCCCTTCAACTGCGTGCATTACCTCAGGGTCAGCAGCCATTTTTGCAATGACATCGCTTACTCTGTCAATCACAGACTGTGCCTTAAAATCAACATTGAGCAAAAAGCTGAGCGGCTTCTGAATAACCTGATACAGACCTATCAAAATCGGGAACTGTATCAGAAGCGGCAGACATCCGCCTGTCATACTGACGTTATTCTCTTTGTATATCTTCATCATTTCTGTCTGAAGCTTTTCTTTGTCGTTTGCGTACTTTTTCTGAAGCTCCGCAATAACAGGCTGAATTTTCTGCTGCTTCTTCATACCCTTTTGGGATTTAATCTGCAGCGGAAGAAGCAAAAGCTTAACAACAACCGTAAACAGCACAATCGCCCAGCCGTAATTCTGAACAATGCTGTAAATCATCTGTATAATCCAGCCGAGAGGTCTGGTTATTAAAAATTCAAACATTAGGTATTTCCTTTCCGTGTATGGTTATTCAAGCGGGTCATATCCGCCCTTGCAAAACGGATGGCATCGCAAAAGCCGCCGTGCCGCAAGATACCCTCCCTTAAAAAAACCGTACTTTTCAAATGCCTGATAGGCATACTCCGAGCAGGTCGGAATAAATCTGCAGGAGGATACACCCTTATAGGGAGATATCGCTCTTTGGTAAAAGCGTATCAAAAGCATACACAGCCTTTTCATTGCTTGTCCTCCAACAAAAACGAGAGCTTGTCCGACGCATAAATAAAGTCCTTCTGAACCTCACAAAGCTTTGCGTCCTTTGCCCTTGTACGGGCAACTATTATACAGTCAAAGCCGCTTTTGAGTCTATGCTCGCTAAGCCTGTACGCTTCCTTCATAAGGCGTTTGGCACGGTTTCTCTCGACAGCCTTGCCGACAGTTTTCGTGCAGGTCAGACCAAGCCTGTTCACATCAAGTTTGTTTCTTCTTAAATATACTACAATATTTCTGCAGACAACGCTTTTTGCGCGACCGTACATCTGCCTGTATATTCTGTTTTCTGTAATACTTTCGGTAAATTTCATAGCTTGAAAATATTCATTATAAATGTCAAAAAGGCAAGAAGCACAACTTCTCGCCTTAACCTTAAGCAGATAATTTCTTTCTGCCTCTTGACCGTCTTCTTGCCAAAATCTTTCTTCCGGAAGATGTACTCATTCTTTTTCTAAAGCCATGCTCCTTGGATCTCTGACGCTTTTTAGGCTGATAAGTTCTTTTCATTTCTTAACACCTCCAATTATCAAAACAGTTCTCGCCGATTTCTCGCGCAGGAAATCGGACATCTCTAACATTATACACTAAAGATTACAGCTTGTCAAGCACTTTTTTCAGTATTTGGCAAGTTTTTTCTACTATTTTTTTGCCCTTTCGTAAAGTGCCTGAAGCTCGGATTTGTCAAAGGTATATTTAGCGTCGCAGAACTGACAGCAAAGCTCCGCCTCGCCCTGCTCCTCAATAATTTTCTCAAGCTCCTCCCTACCAATTGAAATCAATGCACGCTCCATACGTTCCTTGGAGCATTTGCACTCATAAAGAGGAGTGACAGCATTATTTTCCATTATCATACTGAACCCGTCACAGACACGAAAAAGTATATCCTCCGCAGTCATTCCCGAGGTTATCATATCAGTTACGCTCGGCAGCTCTCTGACTTGTTTTTCCAGCTTTTCTGCTACCTCATCCGTCGCAAACGGCATAAGCTGAATCATAAAACCGCCCGATGCCTTGATACTGTAATCGGTATCAACAAGAACTCCCAGTCCTACCGCCGTCGGTGTCTGCTCACTCTTTGCGTAATAATAGGTTATATCCTCGGCAATCTCGCCCGTAACAATAGGCACCTGTCCGACATACGGCTCCTTCATACCAAGGTCACGGACTATGCTGAGTCTTCCTCTGCCCACTCCGCCGCCGACATCAATTTTACCCTTTTTATTCAGCGGAAGGTCTGCAAACGGATTTTCAACATATCCTCTCACTCTCGAGTCGCTGTCTGTTACGGCAACTATCTTACCGAGAGGACCGTCGCCTGCAAACTGTACTGTAACCGAATCGGTTTCATTTTTAAGCTGTGCTCCCATCATAGCCACAGCAGTAAGCGTTCTGCCCATAGCGGCAGCCGCAACCGGCATACTTTGGTGGATTTGCCTTGCACGCTCCGCAAGCTCGGTTGTAACCGCCACAAATACTCTTATCGCACCGTCTATACTCTGTCCTCTTACAAGTTTATCACTCATTATCCCAAGTTTCCTTTCTATTTGCTGACAGTTACATCGACGTGGGCAATTTCATCCACAATTACACCGTCAACACTATCCGTTTTTACCTCAAGCTCGTAATTGCCTTCTTTAAGACCCGACGCATCAACATATGCTTTCAGCTTATCTTTGGCATCAGCACCCTCTTTTTCTCTTACAGTGAGCGTTACATTGTTTGGAAAGACCTCCGCTTTCAACCCCGAATCAACATTTCTCACCTCAACATCAAGCCTGACATCGCTTTTTTCCAAACGTACAAGCTCAATTTTCACTGTAACCGTCTTGGAAGCCTCGGGCAGATACACTCCATCGGGCACAGTAACATCAAGAGTATATTCCTCCTGACCCTCTTTGTATTTTTCTGCGCTAAATTTGATGGTAAGCTCACCGATTTCCTCATCAAAGCCGTCGGGAATACCGATATCTGTTTCATTAACAGACAGCTCTTTTACATTCAGCTGATATTTTTCCTCGTCCTTTTCAAGCCGAACCTTTAAGGGGACAGTTTTTCTGTTATACACATAATTTGTCACGAGGATTTTCTCAGGCAGATTTTGCATACTCGGAAAAACCTGCTTGGCATCGTTTGTATTTACAAAATAATAGCTGTACTCCGCTTCTGGCTGTAATTCTTCAATATCGGAAACATCAACCGTA
>JAFULX010000180.1 GCA_017483065.1 Clostridia bacterium
AGGACGAAACAGAGGAACAGAATATCTTTGATTTTATAGACTTGTTCGCAGCGGAAACAGGACAGGCGATGGCTGAAATACTGTATTTTGTAGGTGATAAGCTACCGGCAAGGCTGGTAAGAAGAATGAGGTTTGAGCTTGACAGGCGCATATTTAAACCGTTTGAACGCCGCAGCTTCTGGTGGGAAAAATCGCCGACAAACTGGGCGGCGGTATGTGCCGGCTCGGTCGGAATGGTATATCTTTATGAAAAACCTCACAGTTTTGAGACGGTAAAGGAACGTATTTATTCCTCACTTGACAGCTTTTTGTCTGGCTTCAGTGAGGAGGGTGTATGCTTTGAGGGACTCTCCTACTGGAACTACGGATTTGGATATTACATATACTTTGCCGCTCTGCTTTATGATGCCACAGACGGCAGAGAGGATATTCTACACCGTGATTTGGTAGAGAAAATAGCACGTTTTCAGCAGAAGATGTTTATAGGCGGCAGTGTTGTAAGCTTTTCCGACTGTACAAGACATACCATATATCAGCCCGGTCTTACCTGCTATCTGGCAAAAACCTTCGACGGAGTAGCTATTCCCCCGAACGGTGTACCTGAATGGATGGATAACTGTGCAAGGTTCAGTTCGTGTGTGAGAAATCTTGTATGGCTTGATAAAAATGCCCCGATATCGGAAGAGACAGGTTGGGACTATATGCAAACCGCAGGCTGGTACATTTCACGCAAAAAGGACTTCAGCTTTGCAGCGAAGGCAGTGCATAATCAGGAGCCGCATAATCAGAATGACGTCGGAAGCTTTATTATTGCGGACGAAAACGGACAGGTATTGATGGATTACGGCTCGGGAGAATATACAAATCAATACTTTATGCGTAAAACCCGTTACCTCGACTTATGCAATTCATCACGAGGTCATTCCGTTCCTGAGATTGACGGCATTGCACAATATGACGGACGTGAATTTTCGGCAGCAAATGTTGCTGCAACAGAGAATGAGTTCTCGATGGATATGGCAAAGGCATATCCTGTTGACGGTCTTGAAAAGCTTGAAAGAAGCTTCCGTGTAGAGGACAATAAGGTTACGGTACGCGATAAATATGTATTCACGGATACGAAGGAACATAAGATATGCGAAAGGTTTGTAAGTATGAATAAGCCTGTACTTACCGATGATGGAGTAAGGCTGGGGGGATTTTTGCTAAAGAGCGACCATACCCCGAAAATTGCTCAGGGAACGGTGAAGCATCATACCACATATCAGCCAGAAACTCTTTATTTTGTTGAATATCACGGTGATTTCAGAGAATTCACACTGGAAATAATCAGTATGGAAAAATAAAAATTTTCGGTGATTTAAACAAAAAAATCTATGGCGGAAATTTTGTATTTTGGATAAAATCATAGCAGTAGAATGAAATTTAAGTATGAAAGGAATGGTTACAGTGAAAAAAAGGTTAATATCTATGCTTCTGGCAATCGGTATGGCGGCGAGCCTGTGCAGCTGCGGAGGAATAGATGAACAGGTGACAAGTGACGGCAAGATTGTGATTACCGTTGGCGGAGCACCTAACAAGGAGGCAACGCCGAAGGATTACGAAAATCTAATGGAGGACATTGCTGAGTTTAATCAAATCCGACCCGATGTTGAGGTAAGACTTGATGAATGGAAATATGACATCTCAACCTTTATGCCAAAGGCAGAGGCGGGACTTTTGCCGTCGGTTTATGAAACACATTTCACTGAGGCGAAGAAAATTATCGACCTTGGCTATGGCTGTGATGTTACAAAGCAGCTGAAGGAGCGTGGATTTTACGAAAGAGTTAATGACAGTATTCTTAATACAATCACGAGAGACGGCAAAGTCTACTTTATTCCAAAAGGAGTATATACACTCGGACTTATGCTGAATCTTGAGCTTTTTGAAAAGGCAGGACTTATGCAGGAGGACGGTACACCGATAGTTCCCGAAACCTTTGATGAGCTTATTGAAACTGCAAAAACAATCACCGAAAAAACAGGTGCGGCAGGATTTTTGTTCCCGACAACCGAGAATTTCGGCGGCTGGTACTTCACCGTTCTCGGCTGGAACTTCGGTGCAAAGTTTATGGGTCAGGACGCAGACGGAAAATGGAAGTCAGCCTTTGATTCTGATGAGGCAGAGGCAGCTTTGCAGTATTTGAAGGATTTGAAGTGGGAGAACGGTTGTATGCCTACCAATACTCTGATTAACAATGCCGAGGCAATGAAACAGATGGCACTCGGAAATGCAGCAATGTGCTTTGCAAATCCGTCGCAGATTAATTCGCTGGTTCGTACATACGGTATGGATATGAACAAGATTGGCTTTGCGAAAATGCCCGGAAACGGTGACAGAAGAATTACCCTTATGGGCGGCTCGTTCATTGCGCTTAATCCTGACCTTACCGAGGAGCAGAAGGAAGCTGTATTTGACTGGATTGAGTTCAAGGGTACAACCTTCGAGATGACCGACGAGCTGAAAGTTAAGATGCGTGAAAATATGGAAGAAAAAATTGAAGAGGGCAAAAGCCTTGTAGGTGTTCAGGATTTGAGCATCTGGACGGAGGATTCAGAGGTGCAGAAATTCAGTGACGAGCTTCAAAAGGAATTCTGCAATGTAAATTATAATCACATAAAGCTCTACAATGATAAGAGCGGAATTGAATATCAGGTCGAGGAGCCGATGTGTACACAGGATTTGTACGGTATTCTTGACAGCTGCATTCAGGAGGTTCTGAACAATGAGAATGCAGACTGCCGTGAGGTTCTAAAAAAGGCTGCAAGTGATTTTCAGCTTAACTTCCTCGATTATCAGAACTAAAAAGAAGGTGTAGCAGTTGCAATTATCGAAGAAAGAAAAAACGAGGAGCGGATTGTTTCGGGTCGGCACTATACTCCAGAAAAACTCAATTGCGTGGCTTTTGCTGCTGCCGGCAGTGCTGTGTCTGTACTTTTTCGTTATACGCCCGCAGGTTTTGGGAACATACTGGTCGCTGTTTAATATGCAGGGATATACAGTCAAGGAGTTTATCGGGCTTGATAACTACAAAAGAATTCTAAGTGATACAAACTTTATCAAAACTCTGTGGAACACCTGTCAGTACGTACTGTGGTCGCTGGTTTTGGGTTATCCCGTGCCGATTATTGTTGCGGCGATGCTAAATGAAATTGTACATTTCAGAAACAGCTTCAGATTTGTGGTATATCTGCCGAGCGCATTGCCCGGTGTGGCAGTGATAATGCTGTGGTACCTGATGTTCTATCCCGACCAGGGCGGTCTCTTGAACATACTGCTGACCAAATTCGGTATGGAGCCGTATGTCTGGCTGCAGGATTCGCAGTGGACAATTTTCTATATAGTAATCAGTATGACATGGAATGGAATGGGCGGCACGACGCTGTACTATTTTGCGGCGATGCAGGGCGTGAACCGCGAGCTTTATGAGGCGTGCGTTATCGACGGCGGCGGATATTGGAAGAGATTCAGACACATAACCCTGCCGAGTGTTTCAGGAATATCGCTGCTGTTCCTTGTAAAGCAGATTATAGGCGTGTTCTCGATTACAACTCAGCCGCTGCAGATGACCGACGGCGGACCGAATAATGCGTCTATGACACTGGGACTCTTGGCGTATCGGTACGGCTTTGTAAGCGTAAGACCGCAGCTTGCCATGACGGTTGGTGTAATTATGTTTTTGATTTTGATGGTATTTACCTGCTTCTACTTCTATCTTAATAAGAGGATAGAAAGTAACAGCTATTAATGGAGGTGACGGTATGAACCTGTATAAGAATATGGATAAGGGCGTATTGGTAGCCTCGGATATGAAGAGCACAAGATATAAAGTGCTGTACTGGACGATATTTGCACTGATGCTCTGCTATGCGGCGATTGCAATAGTGCCTGTGCTTTGGCTGATGTTGTCCGGCTTTAAGGACGTAGAGGAAATGTATGCAGTACCGGCGACCTTCTTTCCGAAGGAGCTGAAGCTGTCAAAGCTTGCAGAGGTCTGGAATACGATGAATTTCACCAGATATTATGCAAATACAGTCTATCTTGCAGCCGGGGGAGTTTTTTGGGTATTGCTTGTGTCGGGTCTTGCCGGATATGTAATATCAAAGCTCAAGCCGATAGGTACAAAAATTGTATTCTCGGTAATTTTCTGGGTAATGATGATGCCGGGCAGTATGAGAACGGTGCCGCTGTTTATGACGTTTAAGGAGTTCCCGATATTCCATTGCAGTCTGCTTAACACCTTTTGGCCCTGCTGGCTGATGGACTGTGCCAATGCGTTTGATATTATACTTTTTAAGAACTTCTTCGACAGCGTTCCGACCTCGCTTGTGGAGTCGGCAAAGATAGACGGTGCAAACGATTTCAGAATTTTCAGAAGTATTATGATTCCACTGTCTGCACCAGTGTTTATAGTGGTTGCGCTGTTCACCTTTAACGGACATTTGGGAACCTTCTTCTGGCCGTATATCACGATAAGCGATACGGCAAAAACCGTTATCGGTGTTGCAATATTCAAGCTGAAAACGTCAAACTTTACGATTGACTATCAGATGATTGCGCTTATGTTCTCAATTCTGCCGCAGCTTATAATATTTGCTATCTTCCAACGCTACATAATTGGTGGAATGAACATTGGTGCGGTAAAGGGATAAAATTACTGTTGAAATCTGCTCGGGGAGCGGTTATAATATAAAATGAAAGGACTTGTTTATTATGTTGAAAAAGCTTTTTTGTGCGGCAGCTCTTTTGGCTGCAATGACAACTGTGGCAGGTGCAGAAACTATTGCGGAGTATGATTTCGGTAAAGAGGTTTTAAGAGTTCAGGGAGAGTCTGGTTTTGTCTGTGAATATGAGGACTTTGCGGATAAAATCAGCTCGAGCAGTACTTGGGATGGCGGAGCAGCTTTGAGAGTGCACAGTGACTATGACCTGCTTTCAGCAGATGATACGGACGGCAAGCTTACATATACATATACCATTGATGTTCCGTACACGGGCAAATACAGAATTTTTCTTCAGGAGGCAGGTGTGGATGCATACAATCACAGCCAGTCAACATGGGAAATTGACGGTACAGCTGTAACCAAGAAAAAGACCAATAATAATAAGGTTGACGTGACTCGTATCAATTACATTGTTGCAGACCTTGATAAGGGTGAGCATACGATGGCAGTTAATATTCCCAAGGCGCCAAACGGAAACAATGAGGGAAAAACCTGCGGCAGATTTTATTATACAC
>JAFULX010000181.1 GCA_017483065.1 Clostridia bacterium
ATTTGCAATATTTTTCGATAAAAGCTATTGAGAAATTCATTAGATGGTGTTACAATATAAAAAATTGAGATTGAGGAGCGAAAGGACAATGGGTGCATTATTCAGACAAATCAATACAAAGCATTCCGCCTTTAGTTTTTCATTTAACAAGTTCAGACGATGATAAAGTTTTCTTACTTTTGTCATTGTCTTTTTTTTGGGCTAAAACGGTAAGGAGGAGATTGACGTGAAAGCAGAATTGATTTTGGAAAACGGTATGCGTTTTGCCGGCGAAATGTTCGGTGCGGAGCGTGATGTTGTCGGCGAGATTGTATTCACTACTGCCGCAGGAGGATATCAGGAAACTGTTACCGACCCGTCCTTTGCAGGACAGATTGTGACTATGACATTCCCTATATTTGGCTGCTACGGTGCAAACAGCTTTGATAATGAAGCGAAAAAGGCGGCTATGTTGGCACTTATTGTACGTGATAAGTGCGATTTTCCGTCCAATTTCAGATGTGAAATGACGGTTGACGAATTTTTGAAGCAGCAGGGAGTAGTCGGTATCAGCGGTGTTGACACACGTGAGCTTACCCGTGTAATCAGAAGATACGGTACTATGAAGGCGGTTATTGTTTCGGGACAGATTTCTACTGCTGAGGCAAGAGAGCGTATGGAGGAGTATGACAGCTCGGACGTGATAATGCAAACCACAACCGACAGCACTTATGTTTATTCGCCCAAGGGCGACACGAATGTCGCTGTTATCGACCTTGGTACAAAGGAAAGCGTTCTTGCTGAGCTTCAGGACAGAAAGTGCAAGGTTACGGTATTCCCAGCAAATGCAAAGGCGGACGAAATTATGGCGATAAATCCCGACGTTGTGTTTGTATCGAGCGGACCTGGAAACCCTGCAAAAGCACCCGGAACGGTTGAAACGGTTAAGGCACTTCTGGGCAAGGTTAAGGTCTGCGGTATCTGTACGGGACATCTTGTTATCGCACTTGCACTCGGCTGTACGGTTGATAAGCTCGACTTCGGTCACCACGGTGCGAATTATCCTGTCAAGGATTTGGCGAGCGGAAGAGTGTTCATCACAGCACAGAACAATAACTATGTTGTGACAAGGCTTGCAGACGGTGTGACTGAAACCTACAAAAATGTAAATGACGGCACTTGTGCGGGCTTTGAGTGCAAGGAGTTGAATGTCGAGAGCGTTCTTTTCCGTCCGCACGGCGAAACGAGAATATACGGAGACGGCTTTATATATGACAGATTTTTAGGCAAGGAGGAGAAATAGTATGCCACTCAATAAAAGCATTAAAAAGGTACTTGTAATCGGCTCAGGTCCTATCGTAATCGGTCAGGCTGCGGAATTTGACTATTCGGGTACGCAGGCTTGCCGTGCTATCGAGGAGGAGGGTATTGAGGTCGTTCTTGTCAACTCCAATCCTGCTACAATTATGACAGACAGAGGTATGGCGTCCGAAACGTATATTGAGCCGCTTACCATTGAGTATATTGAAAAGGTTATCGAGCGTGAACGTCCCGACAGCGTTATTGCAGGTATGGGCGGTCAGACGGGACTTAACCTCACTTGCGAGCTTTACGACAGAGGAATTCTTGATAAATACAATATTCAGGTAATCGGTACCTCAATTGAGTCAATCAAGGAGGGTGAGGACCGTGACAGCTTCAAGAAGCTTATGGAACGCACAAATCAGCCGATTGCACCGAGTGCGATAGTTACAAATCTTGAGGACGGCTTCAAATTTGCTGCCGAAATCGGTTATCCTGTAATCGTAAGACCTGCTTATACCCTTGGCGGTACAGGCGGCGGTATTGCAGAGGACGAGGCTCAGCTTGAGGAAATTCTCTCTCAGGGTCTGCACCTTTCCCGTGTTGGACAGGCTCTTCTGGAAAAATCAATCAAGGGCTGGAAGGAAATTGAATTTGAGGTTATCCGTGACGGTGCAGGCAACTGTATAACCGTTTGCAGTATGGAAAACGTTGACCCTGTCGGTGTGCATACGGGTGACTCGATAGTTGTAGCACCTGCACTTACTCTTGCTGATAAAGAGTACCAGATGCTCAAAACCGCAGCACTTGATATTATCAGCTCAATTGAGATTAAGGGCGGCTGTAACGTACAGTTTGCACTTGACCCGAACAGCTTTGAATATGCTGTTATAGAAATCAATCCGAGAGTGAGCCGTTCATCGGCACTTGCATCAAAGGCAACGGGCTACCCGATTGCAAAGATTGCTGCAAAGATTGCACTCGGATATACACTTGACGAGATTAAGAATGCAGTAACAGGCAAGACCTTTGCTTGCTTTGAGCCGTCAATCGACTATGTTGTAACCAAAATTCCCAAGTGGCCGTTTGACAAGTTCTTCGGTGCGAAGAGAAATCTCGGTACAAAGATGATGGCAACGGGCGAGGTTATGGCAATCGGCAGCACTCTTGAAGCGTCACTGCTGAAAGGCGTACGTTCTCTTGAAATCGGTCAGTACACTCTTGAGCATAAAGCATCTAAGGAAAGAAGTCTTGATGAGCTTATAAACAGAGTTGCAACCCCTGACGATGAGCGTTTGTTCGATTTGGCAGAGCTTATAAGACGTGATTATCCGCTTGAGGAGATTGCAAAGGCAACCCTTATGGATATTTATTTCCTGAAAGTGATCAAGAATATTGTTGATGCCGAGGAAACAGTAAAGAAGCTTACTCTTGCAGATTTTGACGCAGAGCTTTTGCGTAAATATAAGAATATGGGCTTCTCTGACAGAGGTTTGTCACAACTTTTGGGTGTGAGTGTGCCTGAAATTTACGAGCTTCGTAAAAAGCTTGAGGTAATACCTGTTTATAAAAAGG
This sequence comes from Clostridia bacterium, assembly GCA_017483065.1. Lineage (GTDB taxonomy): Bacteria > Bacillota > Clostridia > UBA1381 > UBA1381 > HGM11525. The sequence goes on from JAFULX010000181.1 coordinate 2,857, forward strand.
TTGACACCTGTGCAGGTGAGTTTGAGGCTGTTTCGCCGTACTATTACTCAACCTACGATTACGACAATGAGGCAATACCGTCCGATACGAGAAAGGTGATTGTAATTGGCTCAGGTCCTATCAGAATAGGTCAGGGTATTGAGTTCGACTACTGTAGCGTACACAGCGTATTTGCACTGAAAAAGGCTGGAATTGAAACAATTACAATAAACAACAACCCCGAAACGGTCAGCACCGATTTCGACACCTCGGACAAGCTTTACTTTGAGCCGCTTACAGAGGAGGACGTATATAATATCATTGAGCTTGAAAAGCCTGACGGTGTAATACTTCAGTTCGGCGGTCAGACAGCGATTAAGCTTGCTAACTTCCTTGATGAGATGAAGGTACCCATTCTCGGAACTCAGCCTGAACAGATTGACGAGGCGGAGGACAGAGAAAAGTTTGATGAAATCCTTGAAAAGCTCAATATCAAGCGTCCCAAGGGCAAGGCAGTATGGAGCGTTGAGGAGGGTGTTGCAGAGGCTAATAAGCTCGAATATCCTTTGCTTGTAAGACCGTCATATGTGCTTGGCGGTAAGGGTATGGAGATTACAAGAAATGAAAAAGACCTTGTAAACTACCTCACAAACGCATTCAGAAATGACACGAACAATCCTGTTCTGATTGACCGTTACCTTGGCGGACGTGAGCTTGAGGTTGACGCAATCTGTGACGGTGAGGACGTTTTAATCCCTGGTATTATGGAGCATCTCGAAAGAGCGGGTGTTCACTCGGGTGACTCAATCTCGATTTATCCGCCGCAGAATATCAGCGACAAGATAATTGAAGAGATTATGGACGTAACCTACCGTATAGCAAGAGAGCTGAAGGTTATCGGTATGATAAACATTCAGTTTATCGAGTACCGTGACGAGCTTTATATTATCGAGGTGAACCCGAGGTCGAGCCGTACAGTTCCGTATATTACAAAGGTTACAAATGTACCTGTAATCGACATTGCAACGAGAATTATGCTCGGCGAAACTCTCAAGAGTATGGGTTATAAGTCGGGAATTGCACCGACAACCAAGACGGTTGCAGTTAAGGTGCCTGTATTCTCGACAGAAAAGCTCCCGAGAGTTGAGGTAAGCTTAGGACCTGAAATGCGTTCAACAGGCGAGGTTCTGGGTGTAGGCTCGACATTTGTTGAGGCTATGTACAAGGGCTTTGTTGCCGCAGGAACTACACTTCCCAAGGCGGGTAGCACAATCCTTGTTACCGTAAGAGATATTGATAAGGAGAGATTTCTGCCTCTTGCAAAACGCTTTGCCGCACTCGGCTGCAAGTTTATCTCGACAGACGGAACAGGTAAGCTGCTTTCCGATAACGGCATTGAGGTACAGATTTCAAAGAAGATTTCGGAGGGTGTACCCAATGTTCTCGACGTAATCAGAAGCGGTATGATTGACCTTATAATCGATATTCCCAAGAAGGGCAACGACGTGAACTCGGACGGCTTCAAAATCAGACGTGCAGCGGCAGAATGCTCTGTATCCCTGATGACAAGCCTTGACACCGTAAAGGCGCTTGTTGAAGTTCTTGAGTCGGGAATAACGGAGGAAAAGACACCCGTTATAGAGATTAAAGAAGTAAAGTAAAAAATTAAACTTTTTTCAAAAATCCCCTTGACATAAGGGGATTTTTCTTGTATAATAGCATCTGTAAAGTTTTTTGCCTTTACAGGCAAGAATGGCGGTAGGATAAGATGAGTAAAAATCTTACAATGACCGTGTTGCTCGATTTTTACGGTGAGCTTTTGACCGATAAGCAAAGAGCCGCACTCCGTTCCTATTATGAGGAGGATTGCTCGCTGTCGGAGATTGCCGAAAATATGGGCGTATCACGTCAGGGTGCAAGAGATTTTATCAAGCGTGGTGAAATACAGCTTGCGGAATTTGAAGAAAAGCTTGGACTTTCCAAGCGATTTGCAAGAATAAGCCGCTGTGTTTCGGAAATAGAAGCTATTGCGGAGGGGATTGACTCTTGCGAAAGAATCAAGCTCCTGACGGAGAAAATTAAAGACAACCTTTAGAAAGCGTGGTGCGAAATGGCATTTGAAAATCTCGGCGATAAGCTGCAGGACGTCTTTAAGGGCTTAAAGGCGAAGGGAAAACTGACCGAAGGCGATATAAAAACAGCTATGCGTGAGGTTAAGCTTGCTCTTTTGGAGGCTGACGTTAACTTCAAGGTTGTTAAGGATTTTGTGAAATCCGTTTCGGAAAAGGCACTTGAGGCAGGAGTTTTGGAGTCGCTGACCCCTGGGCAGAATGTAATCAAGGTTGTGCGTGACGAGCTTACAGCTTTAATGGGCTCGGAAAATGAAAGGCTTCATTTTGCAAGCTCAGGTCCGACGGTAATTATGATGTGCGGTCTGCAAGGTGCTGGTAAAACGACAGCGACGGGAAAGCTTGCGCTGTCGGTAAGAAAGCAGTTCGGCAAAAGACCGCTTATGGTGGCTTGTGACGTGTACCGGCCTGCGGCTGTTAAACAGCTTGAGGTTTTGGGTGCACAGATTAACGTCCCCGTTTTCTCGCTCGGCACAGATGTAAGCCCTGTCGAAATTGCTAAAAAAGCGGTTGAACACGCTAAAATTCACGGTAACGACCCCGTTATCATAGATACCGCAGGTCGATTGCACATTGACGCGGCTCTTATGCAGGAGCTGAAGGATATCAAGGCGTCAACTAATCCGAATGAGATATTGCTCGTAGTCGATGCAATGACAGGTCAGGACGCTGTGAATGTTTCGGAAAGCTTTAATTCCGAGCTTGATGTTACGGGTGTTATTCTTTCTAAGCTTGACGGTGACACACGAGGCGGTGCGGCACTTTCGGTAAGAGCCGTTACAAATAAGCCGATAAAATACGCATCAATGGGCGAAAAGCTATCCGATTTGGAGCCGTTCCACCCCGAGCGTATGGCAAGCAGAATTCTCGGTATGGGCGATGTGCTGACCCTGATTGATAAGGCACAGGAGGTCATTGACGAGGAGGAGGCGGCAGCGTTAGAGAAAAAGCTCCGTCAGCAAAGCTTTGACTTAGAGGATTTTCTTGTCCAGTTGCAGCAGATAAAAAAGCTTGGCTCAATCGGACAGATAATCGGAATGCTGCCAGGTATTGATAAAAAGGCAATGGAACAGATTGACCCCGAGGAAAGCGAGAAAAAGCTCAGGCATACAGAGGCGATTATACGCTCGATGACACCCGAGGAAAGACGTAAGCCGCAGATTATTGCAGCAAACCGCAAGATAAGAATTGCAAAGGGCAGCGGTACAAGAGTTCAGGACGTAAATGAGCTTTTGAAGCAGTTCGAGCAGATGAGAAAGATGCTCAAGGAGCTTTCAGGTCCGAAGCAGGCACGCTTGATGAAAAAGATGCAGAAAATGAAGGGCAGAATGTAAGATATACAAGTCCTTAAAAAGGCTTTTATATACAATGAATAAATTATGGAGGTGAAGACAAATGGCAGTAAAGATGAGACTTAGAAGAATGGGTGCAAAGAAGGCTCCTTTCTATAGAGTAGTAGTTGCTGACTCAAGATACCCCAGAGACGGTAGATTTATCGAGGAAATCGGAACATACAACCCCTTGACAGATCCCGCAACTGTAAAGATTGATGCAGAACTCGCTAAGAAATGGCTCGGAAACGGTGCACAGCCGACCGATACTGTAAAGGCTCTTTTGAAAAAGCAGGGCATTATCTGATTTTTCCGTCAGAGGAAAGGAATGTTTTTGAGAAATGAAAGAGGTTTTAGAGCTTATTGCAAAGGCTCTTGTTCAGAACGAGGACGCTGTAACCGTAACAGAGGTTGAGCGTGACGGTGCAACTGTACTTGAGCTTAGAGTGGCAGACGGAGATATGGGTAAGGTAATCGGCAAGCAGGGCAGAATTGCCAAGGCTATCCGTACCGTTGTCAAAGCAGCAGCAAGCCGTGAAAATAAGCATGTTGTTGTTGAGATTATATAACATACTCTTGGCGGCTCTTATTTAAGAGCCGTCTTTTGTCATTTGAAAGGATTGATTTGATGAATATGCTTGAGGTTGGCAAAATAGTAAATACTCACGGACTTCGTGGTGAGGTCAAGGTTGTGCCTTGGACCGATTATCCTGAGGTTTTTGAGGATATAAAAACTGTTTTTACTGCCGACGGAAAAGAATTTAATATAAAGGGCATAAAGTACCAAAAGAGTAATATTATTCTGCGTTTTGCAGAAATTACCGATATTGACGAGGCAGAAAAGCTTAAGGGCAAGACTGTTTTTGCCGAAAGAAACGCACTTGGTGAGTTGCCTGAGGGAGTTTATTACGTTGCAGACCTTATCGGACTTAAGGTAATAACCGACGAGGGTGAGGAATTGGGCGAGATATCGGACGTGTTGCAGACGGGTGCTAATGATATATACGAAGTAAAAAGGGAAGGGAAGAAAGCCTTGCTCATACCCGTTATCGAAAGCGTTGTGCTGAAGGTTGATACCGATGCACGCACGGTAACGGTGCATTTGATGGAGGGACTTTTGAATTTGTGATGAAATTTGACGTTTTAACGCTTTTCCCCGGTATGTTTGAGGCTGTGCTTGGGGACAGTATAATTGCACGTGCCGAAAAGGCGGGAATTCTGGATATGAATTTTCTTCAAATACGTGACTTTTCGACTAACAAACATCGTAAAACCGACGATTATCCCTATTCGGGCGGCGGCGGTATGCTGATGACTCCGCAACCGATTTATGACGCTTATCAAAGTGTAGCGGCAGGACTTTCCTATAAGCCGCATACAATTTATATGTCACCGCAGGGTGCTGTGTTCAATCAACAAAAGGCGATTGAGCTTTCCAAAAAAGAGCATATCGTGATACTTTGCGGTCATTACGAGGGTGTTGACCAGCGAGTTCTGGATATGATAGTCGATGAAGAAATTTCAATCGGCGATTTCGTTTTAACTGGCGGTGAGATACCTGCAATGGCGGTTATTGATGCGGTTGCAAGAATGCTTCCAGGTGTACTTTCGGGCGAGGCGAATTATACAAATGAAAGCCACTATTCGGGACTTTTAGAGTATCCGCAATACACACGCCCTGAGGAGTTTATGGGTATAGGTATCCCCGAGGTGTTACTTTCGGGACATCATAAAAATATTGAGGAATGGAAAAGGCAGAAGGCAATTGAGGTAACCTACCGCAAACGCCCAGAGCTTTTGGATAGAGCAGAGCTTGACAAGAAGGATTTACAGTTTCTTGCAGCTCTTAAGGAAAGGAAAGAATAAGTATGTATGTAGGAATTGATTTGGGCGGTACAAATATTGCCGCAGGTGTTGTTGACGATAACGGAAAAATCCTTTGTCAGGCATCATTGCCCACAAAAGCTGACCGTGGTGCAGAAGCGATTGCGAAGGATATGGCAGAGCTTGCAAAGAGGGTTATTGCAGACAGCGGACTTACGGAAAAGGATATTAAAGCAATAGGTGTCGGCTCTCCAGGGTCGGTAGTAAATTCGACGGGTACGATTGCCTATTCAAATAATATAAATATGAAGAATTTCCCTCTTGGCGATATTATTCGTTCATATGTTGACCTTCCCGTAAACCTTGAAAATGATGCAAATGCGGCGGCATATGGCGAGTATGCCATTAACGGCAAAGGCTCGGAGTGCTTTGTGTTTATTACACTCGGTACAGGTGTAGGCGGTGGTGTTATTATTGACGGTAAGCTTTTCCGTGGCTTTAACGGTTGCGGTGCAGAGCTTGGTCATACTGTAATAGAACACGGCGGCGAACAGTGTACCTGCGGAAGAAAGGGCTGCTGGGAGGCCTATGCTTCTGTAACGGCACTCATTCGCCAGACAAAAGAGGCAATGGAGAAGAATCCTGAAAGCCTTATGCACGCACTTGCAGAAAAAGAGGGCAAGGTTTCGGGCAGAACTGCATTTGATGCCGCAAAGCAGGGTGACAGTGCTGCACAAGAGGTGGTTGACCAATACATCAGATATGTTGCTGACGGTATTGTAAATATGGTAAACACCTTCCAGCCGACCAAGATTGTAATCGGCGGCGGTATCAGCAAGGAGGGCGACTATCTTCTTAACCCGATAAGAGAGTTTGTAAAGGCGAACGATTACAATAAGTATCTTGAAAAAACAGAAATAGAGATTGCCACACTTTTCAATGACGCAGGAATTATAGGAGCGGCATTGGCGGCAAAATCAGAAATAGAATAAAAAAACAGAAGATGCTTTTAAAGCATCTTCTGTTTTTTACCCATAAGAAAAAGTGTCAGAAAATATCCCAAAACTCCGATTATACAGCTTGCTAAAAAGGCAATACGGCAATCGATATTCTGCACTAAAAACGCATTGAACGGCTTCATAATTCCCACCATAACACACGAGCCGCAAAATGGTGTTACAGTAAGCCTTATAATAGGTATGAAAGCACCAAAGTTCGCTTTGAAAACCAAGGACATTGCGATAAATATTATAAGAGACGATGCCGCAGACGCAAGCCCTGCACCGAGAATATTAACCGACGGTATGCGTATGAGCAGGGCGGAGAGAATGATTTTTATAATCAGACCGAAGGCGGCGGCGAGGAACGGCTCAAGTATTTTTCCCGACAGATGTAAAAGCGATATCATCATATTTGCAAGGCACAGAAAAATCAATGTTGGTGCAAGTGAGCGGAGCATATCTGCCGAAAAGCGGTTTCCGAACAAAAGATATAATACCTCCTCGGAAAAGAAACAGCAAAGAGCTGCCGAGGGGAGTGCGAGGGTGAGTATAATTGATGCCACCTTTTTTGCGGAAGAAACAACATCGCTGCCATTGCCGATATTTAACGCTTTTGCAAACATTGGCGTTGCAGCTGCACTGACAGTTGCAATTATACCAATCGGAAGATTGAAAACGGTTTGTGCATACCCTGAAAATCCGCCGTAGAGCTTTCGTATTCCGTCAGCGGTGAGCTTTAGAGTATCGGGCAGATTATCAAAAACATCAGTATATGATGAGTATTTCAGCATAAAGCTTTCTGCACTTTCGGGAGTAAATCTGATGTCGGACAACGCACTTCTTATTGTACTGACCTCAGCAATTGATAACAGTCCCATAGCACCGCCTGTTAAAAGCAGCGGCAGAGCAACAGAAAAAACTGCACGAAGCTCGCCTTTGTCGAAGTTTGATTTTGGGAGCTTTCGTACACTTATTCGCCACATAATAAAGAGCAGCGAGGTCGCAAAGGCTTCACCTATTGTAACGCTGAAAACAGCACCCTCCGCAGCTCGGTAAAGTGAAACTGACGCAAGCTTATACGCAAGATAAAGTCCGCAAAACAGCTTCATTGCAGCCTCGGAAACCTGCGAAAATGCGGTAGGGAGTAGATTTGAGCGTGCTTCGTTTGAGCTTTTGAAAACCGCACCGACGGCAACAAGAACAACAGCTGCCGAAATTGCTCTTATTGCACCTTCTGCGTTCGGCTCACGCATCAATAGTGCAAGATTAGGTGCAAATATGTACATAACAGCACTTGCAATAAAGCCGAGTATAAACAAAATTACACCGACCGAACGAACAACGGGACGTATTCTGTCCTCACGCCCCTTGGCGGTGTATTCTGCCAAAAGCTTAGTCGCAGCAAACGGGAATCCACTTGTTACAAGCGTCAAAAATAGGGTATATGCCGAAAAAGCAGTTGTATAAACCGCCATACCTTCTTCCTTTAATATATATGTAAGCGGAATTTTGAACACAGCACCGAGAATTTTTGCACAAGCATTTGCACAAATCAAAATTACCGTACCCTTTATAAAACTGCTCCTTTCGGACAAAAAAATCACCACCGAATAACAAAAAAATATTGTTATGTTAGTATATTTGTGATATACTGTGATTATGATAAATTTTTCCTGCAAGAATGGACGGAGTAATTATGATAAATTTGAAGAAAATGAATAAAATACGCGGCGAGGTTACTGTTCCTGGTGATAAATCAGTATCGCACAGAGGCGTGATGCTTGGTGCACTCTCTGATGGTATTACGGAAATCAGCGGCTTTCTTACGGGTGCGGACTGCCTTTCTACAATTGACTGTTTCCGTACACTCGGTATAAATACTGAGGTTGACGGTACCGATGTCAGGGTTTACGGTCAGGGACTTTACGGGCTTAAAAAGCCTGAAAATATTCTTTATACGGGAAATTCTGGTACAACCACAAGACTTCTTTGCGGTATATTGGCAGCACAGAGCTTTGACAGCCAAATTACGGGCGACAGCTCCATTTGCAAAAGACCTATGTCGAGAGTGGTGAAACCGCTTACACAGATGAATGCAAAAATTGACGGTGACTACTGCCCCTTAACAATACACGGAGGCGAGCTTTGCGGTATTAAATATCAAATGCCCGTAGCCTCGGCACAGGTTAAAACTGCGATACTGTTAGCAGGTCTTTATGCAAACGGCGAAACCGAGGTAATTGAAACAGAAAAGAGCCGTGACCACACCGAAAGAATGCTTTCTGCAATGGGTGCTGATATCGTAACCGAGGGCCTTTCGGTAAGGGTGAGAAAATCTTCGTCGCTAAACCCGATTAAAATAGCAGTACCGGGCGACATTTCCTCCGCTGCATTTTTTATTGCGGCAGCAACGGTGATGAAGGGCTCGGAGGTGCTGATTAGAAATGTGGGTGTTAACCCGACACGAACGGGAATTTTAGATGCTGCAAGGGCTATGGGCGCTGATATTTGTGAGCAGAATTATCGTATTGAAAATAATGAGCCTGTTGCAGATTTACTTGTAAAAAGTGCAGACCTGAAGGGTACTGTAATAGACGGTGCAATTATACCAAGACTCATAGACGAGCTGCCGATTATTGCGGTAATGGCACTTGCGGCAGAGGGTGAAACGGTGATTGCGGACGCTGCCGAGCTTAAGGTTAAGGAAACCAACAGAATAGCAGCCGTCTGCACCGAGCTTAAAAAGTGCGGTGCGGATATTA
>JAFULX010000182.1 GCA_017483065.1 Clostridia bacterium
GGACGCAATCGCACGCTCCTTCCGCGAAAAGAAATCCGTTTCACTCGATTCGGTTATGACTATTGCTGACGGTATTGCCGTTAAAACGCCCGGAACGCTGACTATGGAGCTTATAAACAAGTACGCAGACGATGTTGTAACGGTAAGTGACGCAGATATTTCCGCTGCAATTCTGATGCTGATGGAGCGTACCAAGCAGATTGTAGAGCCTGCAGGTGCTACTCCGCTTGCCGCAGTTCTGAACGGTAAAATTGACGCAGACGGCAAAAAGGTTGTTTGTGTAATGTCGGGCGGTAATATCGACGTAAGCTTTGTACACAGAATAATCGAAATCGGTCTTGCAGCACGTCAGCGTAAGCTGAAATTCAAGACCACACTCCACGACACTCCTGGAAGTCTTGTCAATCTTTCAAAGGTGCTTTCAGATGCAAGTGCAAATATTGTTATGGTGCAATATGACCGCTTTGACGCAAATCTTAATCCGAATGAGGTAATTATTCATATTGCCTGCGATGTCGGCGGTAAGGAACACGGCGAAAAGGTTGTCCGTGCACTTGAAAAGAACGGCTATAATGTAATTACGGAATAAGTAAAACAGGGTACCTCAAAGTACCCTGTTTTTAATATTCTTCTATCACTAATTTTGTCATTTTACAAAATTCCTCTACCACCTCGGGCGGCTCAACTATTTTTGCACCCTTGCCGAAGCCGAACACCCACGAATAAAACAGCGGACTTATAAACGCATTCACACGCACCGTAAAATATCCGTCCTTTCCTGGGATAATCATTGCGTCACGTCCGAAGCGGTCTATTACCGCACCTGCGAACTCGTCTGCAAAGCGGATTGTAACTGTTTTTTCCTCGCCTCCGAACATTCCGAACACCTTTTTTGAATAAACCGCCATATCAAATTCCGAAAAACGTTCCCTGCCCTCACGTCTTTCAGGCTCTGCCGAGATTTTTTCCATTTTGTCCACTCTGTAATGCTTTATCATATCCGCATCGGCGTCATAGCCAATCATATAATAGTTCTCATCGTCCCAAGACAGTGCCCAAGGGCTTATTACATAGCGTTTTCCGTCCCTGTGACGGCATTTTGTTTTTTCAGGCGTCCAGTCAAAGTAGAAAAAGCTTAGCTTACGGTCGGTATTGATTGCGGTATGTATCTCATCGACGTTGTAATATATACTCTCGTTATCGTGCTTAATTCTGTTGGACACAAATACCTGACGCTGAAGCTTTTCCGACTGATATCTTCCCGCAAGTCCTTCGATTTTTTTTATCAGTCTGTCCGACTTTGTTCTCGTAATAAACTTTGACGATTGTACCGCATCAACAAGCAGCTTCAGCTCGGGCATCTCAAATTCACGTGAGGCGATATAATAACCGCTCGCTCTTCCCTGTCCGCTCGTTTCGATATCAAGCCCGAACTGCCGCAAATCCTCAATATTCTCGTACACACTTTTTCGCTCCGCCTTTATTCCGACTCGGGAAAGCATATCAATAATCTGTGCGGTTGTGACGGGATTATCCTCATCGGTTTCCTCCAAAAGGTACTGCATTATATATAAAAGCTTCAGCTTTTGATTTGACGATTTCGCCACTTATATACCCCCTAACTATTGTTATTTCGTATAAACTCTCTTATTTGTGCCTCACAAAGAGCTATCTCCTCCATAAGCTCGGCAGGTGTTACTCTGATTGCTCCGTTACCGAAAATTATCATCTGTTCAAGACCGTCCGAGGTTGCAACTCTCACACGGTAATTTTTCACCAGCCTACGGCTTGTTTTTTCGATATAGCTGTCAGCTGTTTCCGCCTCCTTGGTATATACCACCTTTACACCGTGTATGTCCTCAATTTCACGTCTTGCACCCCTGACCTTGTATGCGTCAAACACCAAAATAATATTCTTATCCTTCATCGCACGGTATCCCGACAGCCGTGCAGCAAGCAAATCTCTTGCGTCCTCAAGGCTCTCGTCGGCTATTTTTCTCAATTCGCTGACAGCAAATATTATGTTATAGCCGTCAATAAGCAAATATTCCTCCTTATGCACAACAGGCTTTGCCTTATATTCGGTGTCTGCCTTTTTTGTACGCATAATACCTGCTGTTTTCCTTGTAATCTTGCCGTAGGTCTTCTCAAAAATTCTGATTAACTCCTCCTCATCGGCAATAACCGAACGGTTTCTCCGCAAGGTCGGCTCAACGCTCTGCTGTTCCCTCTTTAAAGCGGGCAGATGCATATGCTCAAATACCTTATCCCACTTAACGGTAAAGCCACTGCCGTGTGAGCAGAAAACCGAGTCGGGAGTGTTTTCGAGGTCTGCCTCGGGGTTGTAGTTAAATTTATTTATTATATCTTCACTGTTTCGGCACGGCTCATAGCCCTTAAAGCTGACAGTGAGCCGTCCTCTGCCGTGGGTGTACTGCGTAACGCTTCTGTGGTAATCACGGATAGCCGCAATCGGAGCACTGCCAGAAATAACAGACATTTCACCAAGACTCTCGGGTGCGTCAAAGCTTGCACCGAGCTGTTCGAGATCGGTCATTGCTCTCCCGACATTTTCCATTGGCACAGTAAGCCGAAAAACATACCACGGCTCTAAAATCACACCTTCAGCCTGCATTAAACCTTGCCTTACCGCACGGTAGGTCGCCTGACGGAAATCTCCGCCCTCAGTATGCTTTTGGTGTGCTTTTCCGTTTACAAGCGTAATTGTAACATCGGTAATTGGTGCACCA
>JAFULX010000183.1 GCA_017483065.1 Clostridia bacterium
TATGCCAAATCCTGCAGCTTATAAACCATCTGAGTCTTAAGGTCAAAAATGCGTTCCTGGACAGACATGGTCATAGGAACACTCTTGCCCTTGGGATTCATACGGAAGAAATCAAAGTTGCCGCAGAAATCAAAGATGTAGAACTGCTTCTTGTCCTGACCATCCAATAAGCCAGGACACAAACGGGTGCCACGACCTATCATCTGCCAGAACTTTGCCTTACTCATAACCTTTTTGAAGAACACCAGATTGACCACTTCGGGAACATCAATACCTGTGTCCATCATATCAACAGAAACCACGATTTGCGGCAGTTTCTTTGGGTCAGAGAACTCGTCAATCAAGCTCTGAGCATAGTTTGTGTAGTTATCAATAACACGGCAGAAGTGCGGAGGATAGTTCGGGTACTCCTTGCCGAAGACCTCATAGATTTTCTCAGCATGGCGGTGGTTCTTGGCAAAGATGATGGATTTACCAATCTTATTGCCGTAGTCCACCTTAATGCCCTGCTCCATGAGAATTGCCAGGACTTTGCGAATAGTATCTTCGTTGAAGATTCTTTCATTCAGAGCAGAACTGTCAATGGATTCGGGCATTTCACCGTCATCATTGGCAAAGAAGTCTTCATATGCTTCCTTATCCTCTTCGGACAGGTCATCATACACGATACCCTGTTCAATCAGCTTCAGCTTGGTTTCCACGCTCATAAAGTCAACCAAGAAGCCATCTTGAACAGCCTGTGCCAACTCATAGCCATAGGTAGGCACACCGTTTTCCAGTTCAAAGATACCGTATGTATTCTTGTCGATTTCATCTCTGGGGGTTGCTGTAAGTCCCACAAGATGGGCATCGAAGTAGGTGAAAATATCCTTGTACTTGTTGTAGATACTGCGGTGGGCTTCGTCACACACAATAAGGTCAAAGTGACCTACGGTATAGAGCTTACCGCCCTGCTCATCCCTTGCATCATCGATGCAGTTCATCATGGTCTGATAGGTGGAGAAAACACAACGGGCGTTGTAGTTCTCCTTATCTTCGCACAGATTCACCACGGACAGATTAGGCAGCATATTCACAAAGGCTCGTTTTGCCTGTGTAACCAGACTGGTACGGTCAGCCAGGAAAAGAACGTTCTTTACCCATCCATGCCGCAGCAGCACATCCACGATGGAAATAGTCGTTCTTGTCTTGCCAGAACCAGTAGCCATGACCAGGAGAGCTTTACGGCGGTTTTCTTCATCAAAAGCACGGCAAACAGCCTTAACAGCTTCTTTCTGATAATAACGACCCGAAATATCATCATTCACACGAACATTGGTCAGATGTGTCCGCATGGTGAGCTTGTTAAACTCTTTTTCCAGGTCACGCTTGGAATAGATACCACTAACCTTGTGTTCGGGATAGTAACGGTCATTCCAGATACGGGTATCAAAACCGTTGGTAAGGAAGATAATGGGTCTGCGACCAAACTTCTTTTCCAACAGGTCTGCATACAGCTTTGCTTGCTGCCGTCCGATAGCCACATCTTTACAGGTACGCTTGGCTTCGATGACTGCCAGGGGCTTACCATCGTTGCTGAACAACACATAATCTGCATAGCCAACCTCAGACTTATTGGGCATACCAGGAAGTTCATATTCATTGTACCAGTCTTTGCCTAGTTCCCAACCTGCATCTATGAGCATGGTATCAATATAGACTTTACGTGTCTTGAACTCGGAAATATCCAAAGGCTTCGGCACATAGGTCTGGGACTGCTCCTGGCGTTTCTTCGTCAGTTCTTCCTTCAGAGCCTTGTTTTCTGCAATCAGCTTTTGAATATCAACATCCTTGTCGGGCTTGGGTGCAGCAGCGGTTTGTTCCTGGGTCAGCAAGGCAGCGTTGAATTTCTGTTCTTCGTATTCATCGGCATAGCAATAGGCTATAAAATCCATGAAATAGAACAGATTTTCCAGGGCGATTTGTGCCTGTTCGGAAGTGATGGATTTGCTGCTATGGGCAGAGTTGTTACCCACCATCCGAATAAAGTTCAGACGGCGGTAAAGGTCATTGCCCACAATATCCTTGAACTCAACCGTGTTAATCAGCGTAACAAGGTTGTCCTGGTAAGGCATGACAAGAGAGCTGTCAACCGAATACATCCATTTGATAGCAAATTCCGTTGCTCTGCGAATGTTGAACACGCACGATGGTATGTCAATACGGAACAGTATTTCCGCAGTTATCGCCGTATTTGCGAAAGTGGAAAACTTTTTCTCCTTTTTTAGAAAGTCAAAGTTTGTCATATATGACACCTCGTTTTAATCATCAATACGTGAAATGCTATAATTAAAAAAGTTGAACTTTTCTTTGTTGCTCAAATAGTAATCTCTTGCCACTTTGCACAGTCTGGTACACAATAAATACACATTCACCGTTTGCTCTCTTCTCACCACAGACATATTGGCATCATACGAGACCATACTCGTATCGCCAGTAAATGATTTTCCTAATAAAAGTTCGAACTTATCTACCTTGCATAGTTCATCTTTAATCTGCTGTTTTTTGATGTTTGGATTTCCTGAATGCAAGAATTCATTACGCAAATTGTAGACCATTTCTCCGCTTAAATATGGCATATCATCACTATATGGTGACGATGGTTTATTATATGGTGTCATAAATTGATTGAACCATTTTATGTATCGACTTGTTGTTCCGTCAGACGGAAACTCTGCTTTTCCACATATATCAGGTAAGGTTAAGGCGAGCGAAAGAGCCGCTATATAGTGTTCTTGTTCTAAACAGAATTCTATATCATCAATACGTGTTATAAAAATGTCTTTATATTTGTTATGAAACTGAATTTCCAATTCAATATGCGTAAAAGAATTTGATTCATTTATGGCTTTGTCGTTGTCCACCAAATTACCTCACCTAAAATAACTTTTTCACCAGTTCATTTCTTTTGCCATTTCTGCAAGACAAGCATAAAATGCCGTTTGCTGATGTTGACTGTCCAATTTCTTTACTGCTTCACATAGGTCATGTATTGCTTTTACAGCATTGGCAACTTCTTGGCATTGCTCGTCGTTATCGCTTGTTATTTCGTCTTTAACAGTATAATAGTACTGTGGATTAACATATTGTGGATTGAACATTTGATTTTGAAAAGTCATATCTTCTCCTTTTAGCACAATCAGATGCTACGATTCAAAAGCACCTATTCCCAAATCTGTTTTGATTTTATATTTTCTACCGTAATTATCACAGAGAATGATTATTACTTCATCGTTGGGAGTACATTTAGCACACAGCCTGGTTTTGCAATAAGCATCGTGTATGTCTTGCTTGATTATATCTATACATTGAGTTGTTGCTGGCGTTAAAGTCAGTGCTTTCAATCCCTCAAAGTATTCAACATAGAATATATGTGTTTTTACGGAGCACATCATTTTGGTTATTACAGTTGTTCTGAGTGAATCATTAGACAGGTAGATTTTGAATCTGGGAACAGTTTCAAAATTGGTATTCAATTTCTTTGTTTTATCCCATAAATTCAACCAGATTCCTACGACACCTACAACAGCAGCCAGAATTGTTCCAA
>JAFULX010000184.1 GCA_017483065.1 Clostridia bacterium
AGGAATGATGGGAGCAGCTCTCATTGTACTGTATAAGCTGTCAAGCGGCGGTAAGCGTTACCACAGAAAAGGCTCGGAGCACGGCTCGGCAAGGTGGGGAAATGCACAGGAAAAGAAAATCATTGCTGATACCACCGATTTCTATAACAATGTAATCTGTGCTTCTGATGTATTTTTAGTCCTTGACCGTAAAAAGCGTGAGGAAAACGAAAATGCAGGCAAGAAGCAGAAAAAGAAGAAGCAGACAAAAAAGTCTGCTCCCGAAAATGTAGAGTATATTTATGATGAAGAAGCTCCCACAGAGCAGAAGTTTGACAATGAAAAACTGACTATTGCAAAAATAGCGGAAATGAGAAAAGCGGCGGCGAAGATAAAACCTATGCTTAACCTCAATATGATAGTGCTGGGCGGCTCAGGTACGGGTAAATCCCGTTTCCTTGTAAAACCCAATCTGCTTATGTGCAATACATCTTTTGTTGTAACAGACCCGTCAGGTGAGCTTGTGCAGTCCTGCGGAATGATGTTGCTGCGTAGGGGATATAAGATAAAGGTGTTTAATATCAACGATATGAAGCACTCGTCAAACTATAACCCTTTCCATTATCTCCGTGACAGCAACGGTGAAATCAACAATAATAACGTCATAAAAATGATTAACGTTTTTATGATGAATACCAAAGTAGAAGGAGCATCATCGGGTGACCAGTTCTGGGACGACGCAACAAGGCTTCTGCTTTCATCGCTTTGTTTCCTGTTAATCGAAACGGGAACGGAAGAAGAACAGAACTTTGCAAATGTCCTTGACCTTATCCACAAGGCAAAGGTTGTTGAGGGTAAGGAAGAAGAAAAATCCGAGCTTGATTTGATGTTTGACAAGCGAAAAGAGGTTGCACCAAAAGCATTGTCGGTACAGTATTATGAGGAATTTAAGCAAGCGGCAGGAAAAACAATGCAGTCAATCCTCATTTCCACAACAACAAAGCTCCAGCATTTTAAGCTGGAGGACGTGCGGAATCTGACATATACCGACAACATTCACCTTGAAACAATGGGAGATGAAAAGACAGCATTGTTTATCATAATACCGTCAACAGATACAACATACAATTTTCTTGCGGCGATGATGTACACACAGCTTTTTGATACGCTGTATGACAGAGCGATAACGCATTTTCACGGAAGATTGCCTGTTCACGTCCGTTTCCTTCTTGATGAGTTTGCGAACGTAGGTAAAATCCCTGAATTTGAAAAGATACTTGCAACCTGCCGTAAGTTTGAAATATCAGCGGTTGTAATTCTGCAAAATCTATCCCAGCTCAAGCGAATGTATGAAAAATCGTGGGAGGAATTGCCCGGTAACTGCGACACTATGATTTATCTCGGCGGTAAAGACCAATTTACTAATGAATATCTTTCAAAGGAGCTTGGCAAGGAAACCATTGACCAGCAAAGCATAAATCAGACAAAGGGCAAGCAGGGCAGCTCATCGTACAATAACGCAATCCTTGGACGTGAGCTTGCGACTATTGATGAGCTATCAACAATGGACAACAATGACTGTATTGTAATGGTGCGAGGTCTGCACCCATTCCTGACAGCAAAATTCGATGTAACAAATCACCCACGCTACAATATGCTTGATGAAGCCGACAAGGAGCATAACACATATTACCTTGAAGAAAAGATATTCACACAGGAAGAAACGGAAATTATTGAGTTTTCGGAATTTTACGATGATGAATATGAGGAAACGGAAACTCTTGAAATCGGCTATATAACAAGCGATAACGAAATAATAATTCCGCTGCCTGACCTGATGGAGAATATTCCTGACGAGATTTGCGACAGGCTGAAAGATTTTGTAGGAGTATATGCGGCGTGAAGCAACTGTTATTCTTCAGAAGCGGTTTCAGCCAATTCGATATATTCTTTCAGCTTTCTTTGCAGCAGTTTTTTATCAATAAGCTTTAGGTTATATTCAGAAACCATTGTCGGAGATAAACTACGGCTAAGAGCAAATTCTACAACCTCATCATCTTTACTTGCACAAAGAATAATGCCTACGCTTGGATTTTCGTTTTACTTTTTCACTTCACGGTCAAGGGCTTCAAGGTATAGATTTATCTTACCTACATACTCAGGCTTGAATTCACCGATTTTAAGTTCAAACGCAACAAGACAGGAAAGACCTCTGTGATAAAACAGTAAGTCAATATAATAATCGTGCTTTCCAACTTGTACACGGTATTCTTCTCCGATAAAAGTAAAATCCTTGCCGATTTCAAGAATGAAATCTTTAAGATTGTGTATAATTGATTTCTGTAAATCACGTTCTGAAACAGTTTCGGGAACATCAAGAAAATCAAGCACATAATTGTCAAGGAAAACATTTCCCGTTGACCGTTTCGCTTCATCAACAGCAGGTGAAATTGGCTTTTGGGACAGCATATACCGTTCATAGTATGCACTGTCAATCTGTCTGGCTAACTCTCGTGCACTATAGTTTTCCTTTATGCACATATCCATATAGAATATGCGTTCTTCCATGGTCTTACACGCCGACATAATTTTAAGATGATTTGACCAATTCAATTGTGTCAACAGTGTTGACACTTTTTCATTGTCCTTGTAAAGTTCATAGAACTGTTTCATTCTGTAAAGACCACGACGGTTAAAGCCTTTTAAATCAGGGTAATTTGAAGCAAAAAAATCAGCAAGCTTCTGTACAAACGCATCCCCGTACTCGGCGTTTTCGGATTGAATGCTTATATATTCGCCAATATCACGGTACATTAAAATAAGTTCTTCATTGACCTTGCGGTAAGCACGTTCTTTGGCAGACTCAATTATATCAACAATTTTTTCAAACTGTTCATTGTAAGAAACTAAATCACCCATAATGTAATCCCTTTCCGTTTTGTATAACTATATTATACTACAAAAACATAAACAAAACAACAAGGAGCTGAAAATTTATGTTAAATACAAAAGAAGTCAACATCATAAACAAAACCCTTGCAAAAGGGTATGATGTAGAAATACAGCACCGTAAAAACGGTCTTGTAATTATAAAATCCGATAAGGAAATCTGTTATCGGCAGGAAAAGAAAGAGCCGAAAGCGGAAAATACAACTTAATATTTGCCGTACCTAAAGAGTGGTGCGGAACAGCTAAAGAGAGCTAATAAACGTGTTAATTCACGTTTGTTGGCTCTCTTTTTTATTTTTCCCCAAGTTATCAACACTTACGCTGTCAGCCTCGGCAGATGAGTAATAAATGTTTTTGAACAAAGAGTGCGTGTAAGAGCAGGGAGCGTAAAGTGATGATATATAAAAAATATTTTAAGGAGGTTCATAACAATGAACAAGATTACAGCAGCAGTAAACAAGGCACAGGACGCAGTTACGGAGTTCGGTGCAAGAACAATGGTTAAGGCAACAAATGCAACAGGCAAGCTTATGACAACAAAGGTCGGCAAGGCTATGTTCGCAGTTCCTATGGCGGTGTCGGCTTGTTCCTTGACCGTACACGCAGAGGACGCAACCGCACAGGGTATGATTGACGGAATTATGGGTATCCTCGGACCCGGCGTAATCGGTCTTGGCTCGCTCGTTGCCGTTGTCGGCGGTATTCAGACAGGTGTCGGCTTCAAGGACGATAACGCAGACGGTAAGACAAGAGGATTCCAAACACTTATCGGCGGTGCGATTATTGCCGCAGTAGGTGCTCTTGTTCCTTCCACAATTTCTCTCGGTGGTTAATAAACGATAGGTGGGGGCGGTTTTATATAGAATCGCCCTTGCCGTGAGAAAAGGAGAGTGATTAAAAATGGCTGAACCAAGCGGTGCACAGAAATTCTTTGAAGCGGCAGTATCAGTAATTGAGAGTGAAGCGGAAGGATTTGCGGGTGTGCTTGACGCAATGGTGTCCTTTGACGTGGCAAGTCAGTGCGGAAGTGCCCTTGATATTTTTACGGCGGCAGGCTCGGCACTTCTCACTTTATTTTTCTGTATGGAAGCCTTCACATATTGTGCGTCCATTGATTTCAACGGCGGTATCGAGGGAGCACTCCGAATAGCGATGAAGCTTATCGTAAGCCAGCTCATTGTATCAAATACGGGAAATATCGTGGGAGCAGTATCGGAGCTGTTCAGAAGCGTAACGTGTGATTCATATTCAACAGCATTTTCGGGAATATCAACAGCCTTTACAACAGCAGCAACAGCCGGAGAAATGGACGGCGGTGTATTGGACATCAACTATATTTGTATGGGCGTCCTGCTGTTCCTCGTAGTAGCGGTACTGTTAATCCTGTTCTCGCTCATCGTCATTACAATGCTGGGTGTGGTATTTGAAACAGGCGTACTTATTGCAATTTCTCCCGTAGCACTGTCAACACTTGTAAATTCACAGGCTCGTTCAACAGGTATTTCCTTTATCAAGAACTTTGCGGCGGTATCAATGCAGTGGGGAGTTCTTTCGGTATGTTTCCTTGTATATACACAGGTGAGCAACGGTCTTGTACTCTCGTTTGCAGACGTATCGGACAGTATGCTGGGACAGATAATGCGTTTTGCTACTCCGCTTTTAAGCGTAATTATGCTTGCGGTTATGGTATCAAAGGCAAGTGAAATGACCAAGAGAGCGTTGGGAGGATAACAAAAAGCACCCGTAAAAACAGGTGCTTAAATTCAACCAAAAAGAATTTTCATATAGTCACGTTTACCGTAAATTACTCTGTCTATGTAAACCGAGTCGGAAGATGTACGGTAGAAAACCATATAGTTTTTGCACACAAGGTATCTGTACCCTGTGTTTATGTCACATAAAAACAGTTGTGAGCCGATTTCGGGCTGTTCTTCAAGCAGGTCGATTTTATCAAGAATATTGCTGACAGTATTCTGTGCGGCGGCAGGCTCTTTGAGAACGGAAGAAATATACTCCCATATTTCATCAAGGTCGTTTTGTGCAGTCGGAGAGTAATAAATGTTGTAACTCATACAGTTTTCTCCTTAAAACGGTTGCGTAAATCGTCAGCCTTTATCCAGCCGTTTTCTTCGCCTGAGCGTCTGCCCTTGTCAAGCTCGCACATAAGACGTAAAGCAGCTTTGGTTTTTTCGTATTCTTCTTGTTCGGAAATATCAATTATGGCATAACAGCCACGTCCGTTTTTGGTGAGATACACAGGAGAGCCGACAGAAACGTTGTCAAGAACAGAAGTGTAGTTTCTTAAATCGGAAATAGGAACAATATTTGGCATATAAAAACCTCCTTTTGAGTGGAAAACGAATATTTATTCTTTTAAATATATTATACAGCAATGCTGAATTTATGTCAATAACAGCAGAGAAATTTTACGATAAATTTGACACAAAATAAAGCGTAGGTGATTTTATGATAAGAGCAGATGTCCCGCAGGACGTAACGGAATACAAGGAGCAGTTCTTTCTTGGAATGACAGGCAGACAGATACTTTGCGTAGTCCTTATGCTTGCACTTGCGGTAGGAACATTCCTTATCGGCAAGAATTTTGTAACAACGGATATTCTTGTGTATCTCATAGTGCTTGAGGTTGCCCCTCTTGCAGCAGTGGGATTTCTGAAATACAACGGTATGGGATTTGAGAAAATCATAGTGCAGGTTGCAGATTTCTATGTAGGCAATCAGCACCGAAAAATCGCATACCTTCCCGAAGAAACGGAAATACACGATAAGGTGCGTGAAATTGCACTTTCTGCCGCTGAAAAGGAACGCAGGGCAGAGCTTAAACAGCGTAAAAAAGACAACAAGGCTTTAAAGAAAGCCGAGAAAATCGAAAGGAGGAAAAGAAATGCCCGAAGGAACAAACGAGGTAACAACGGCGGTAACTGCTGAAACAGTTACAACGGTTATCCCGTCAAATGAAGAAGTCATTTCACAGATAGCGTCCGAAGCAGTATCGGAAGCTATGGAAAATGCGGGAGTAAGCTTTTCCGAAACAGCTGAAACAAATGCTGAAACCACAGCTTTTTCAACAGCTACACAGAAAGTAGTTGAAACAGAAGCCGTAACCGAAATTACAGAAGCAGAGGTTACGGAAAGCGTAACAGTATTACCTCCCGAAACTGCGGCAGTAGTAACAGAGCCGACAGTGGAAGTTACAACCGTGACCGCTGTAAATGCGGAAACACCACAGCAAATCAATATCCCTCCGCAGTATATTTTTATCCCCCTGCTTATCGTCATACTTGTATTTGCCGCAATATTTGTAAAGAAATATTGCACGAAAAGCAAGTCGGCAGAGGGTAAAACATCCGCTAAAGCAAGGGATATTGCAAGACTTGAAGCGGCAAAGTCAGGCAAGTCCAAGAAAAAGGATAGGGCAAATAAATCCGAAAAGGAGAAGAAAAACCTTTCCAAAAAAGTGCTTGACACTATCCTGTACAAAAAGGTGCTTGCGGATAATATATGGTTTTTGGGTAAAAAAATGTATTCAAAAGCCTACACATTCGATGATATAAACTTCAACCTTGCTGATGAGGAACAGCAGTATATGTATCTTGAACGCTACATTGAATTTATGAATGTGCTTGATGATACGGTTGACTGTCAGATTTGTCTTTGGAACAGCAAGATAAATATGGAGGAGTTCAGACACAGAACGCTTATGAAACAGAGAGCCGATGACTATTTCAATCTCCGTTTTGAGTACAACAACCGTGTGCTTGAAGAAAACATCAAGAAAGGTCAGAACGCCATTCAGAAGCATATGTACATAACCCTCACTATCAAAGCTCCCGATGAGGAAACGGCGGCAAGAAAATTCAAGTCGCTGGATATAGCGGCGGTGAACAGCTTTAACCGTATCGGCAACACAAATATGCGTGTGCTTACGTCACAGGAAAGAGTTGAAATGCTCAAGGATTTCTTTATCGGTACAAATGAAGAAGCTGTCCCGAAGCTCACAGAGGAAGATTATGCAAAGGGCAGGGATAAGCTGTATTGCTGTCCTGACTATTTCGATTTTAAGAAAGACTACTTTATGTTCAACGATACCTACGCAAAGACAGTGTTTATCCGTGAATATCCTGCAACAGGAACATCGGAAATTTTTACAGACCTGCTTGCAACAGGTATTGAGGTTATGATTACCACAAATATCGAAACCTATGATACTGCCGCCGCACGAAAGCTTGTACAGCACCAAATCACAGCGATTG
>JAFULX010000185.1 GCA_017483065.1 Clostridia bacterium
TTAATGTAAGTAAACACCATTCATTGTTTGTCAATTTTTCAAGTTTAAAATCGCCAAGCAATACAGGCTTATTGGTTAAATTTTCGATATCAAATTTAAAAACCAAGTCATTGTTTACATATGAAGCTTCTACATTGGAAATCTTTTTTATTTCATTTGTAACTTCGCCAGTAAAATAATTGCTAAAATAATAAAATTTATCGTTAATTCTTACCCAATCTTCTACTTGAAAGCCGTTTTTGTAATACTTAAGCTTAGTGTGGTCGTTTTTTTGCCTTGTCCACCCTGAATAAGCACCAAGGCATATACCGTTTTCATCAAATTGATATGTTACTCCATCAATTTTAAATAATCCGTTACTGCATTTAGTATTATCAGATTTATAATATTCGTATTCGGTTTCTGATATTTGTTTCCAATCTGCACTAACAGTTATTGAACATAAATCAGCAATAATAACTGCCGACAAAAAAATTGTCAAAAGAACTTTTTTTATCATCGTAATAACTCCTTTAATTTTTATGTCGGCAATATACTGATGTTGTTTTTACGAAATATGATTGTTCAGCCAAGATATATTTCTTGTACCCAAATTATATTTTGTAGCAGTAGTATCAATATGACCGACATTAATTGCGACAACTTTGCCGTCATAAATAACTGGAGCACCACTCATTCCGCCTAAAGTTGAAGCAAAGTATCGCAAAATCTCATTACTTGAACTTTTGTAATCGCCTGAACTGTAGCACTGATATTTTTGATATTCAGTGTGAGTAGCTTCCATTGGATAACCTTTTACAGTATAGGTATGGGGTGTAGTTTTATTAGGTGTATATGCTGTATTTAAGGTGAACTTTCCTAATGCTGACAAATCCGTAGTGGTAGTGATTATTCCTATATCATACTCATCGTCACCAGTGGTTTTATAGTTATCATGAACGACAATGTTTTGTTTTTCGCTTGAATATGTAAGTTTAAAGCTGTAATTAGTATCGTAAGTAGATGATCCACATCTTTTTACATAAACATTAACATATTCAGGATAACCACCTTTATATAAACCGTGTGCACAAGAAGCAATTTCATTGTCACCAACGATAAATCCTGTACTATACGAGTAAGTTCCGTCAGAATATACCGCATAGAGCTGAACTACTCTCTGGTCAAAATTACTGTTAGATGTACTTGACACTTTTACAAGTGGCGAATCATCAATAATAACGGCGTTTGTAGAAAAGCCCTCATAATTTTTGAATGATATGTCTGAATTTCCTGTTGCAATACCACCTAACATTATTGCACAAGTTGCCATTGTCATAATCTTTTTTGTAAATTTCATAGAATTTTCCTCACTTTCTCGTGAGGAGAAACCCTTTTTGTCACTATTGATATGTTGTTATACTGCGTTTAAAGAATGTGATAAAAGATGTATTAAGTATTGCGTTTGGATTTCTCCAAAGCATTTAATTGATTGTTTGTTGATGAAATAGTAAAAGAAGTCGGAGTTTATGCCCTATACAATCAATTCGACCACTACCTTTCTTTTAATTTGTATTGAAGTGTGTCACCGTGACACACCTATCAGCTTATATACACAACATTTGAAGTGTTGTCTATGCTCTGAGAGCTGCCGAACAGTCCGCTTTCCTTTGCATAATGCTTACACGTTACACGGTAATAATACCCACCGTCAACATCGACAGAATGATTTGTCAGTCTGTATTCCGTTGCAGATGATGAAAGCTTATCATTTAAAGATGTTTCTGTTGACCAATTAATCCTGTCAGAACTACGCTCAATTTCTATATCCTTGAAGCCGATACTTTTCATTGTATCGTTTGACATAGTCGAGCCGTTGATGATTAGTTCACCATTAGATGCAGAAATGGAAAGGGTGTATTTATAAATCAATCCTTCTGCAATCGGCTGAACAGTAGTATTTGTCTGTATATTTTCTGATGAAATAGCTTTAACAGGCATTGTAGGAACACAAAATGCAAGTGTTCCTGCAACACTTAAAGTCAAAAATGCTTTTTTCATTTTTCCTCCGTTCATTTCATAGAAGCTGTTATTTTCTCACACTCAGCATAATCAACATCTTGTGTGAATATCAAAATAACAGTTTTGTCTACCTGATAAGCCAATGTGAATTGGTTATCTTCTTTTGAAATAATTGCAGGATAGCCGTTTACTGTTGTTTCGGTTATGTTGTACTGGTCACTTGGAATGCCTGTCTGACTGACATCACCCCAATACCTTTCAACATCAAAAGTAATGCTTTTTTCTCCATTCCTGAAAACAAATTTTGCGTGATTTGAAAAACTGCTGACATCATTTGTCATTAACGTCAATTCAAATCCGTCAGGCAGATAGTGCGGAGTTTCAGGGTAAATCTCATACTTTGCACATTCAGCGATAATACCGTATGGATCATCTTCTGATGTAGGTAATTCGATAACATCATTCCGCTTGTCAAAGTCTATCGAGAAGCCGCCCTGGGCAAACTCAATCACTACGGAAAACACGTTCTTTCCGAAAGCTGATACCGTAAAACAGTTTGCTACAAGCATTGCTGCTACTACGCAAACAACAGGTATCATCTTACGAACTACTCTTACGGACGGTTTTCTTCTGCTCTTTTCATATTCAGAAATGCGGTTATAAAGCTTATTGATACCGTTATCAACTTCATTTGTCTCAGGCTCTCCGTCAATCAATGCACATAAATCTGCTGATAAGCTTGCAATTTTTTCGTAATCACGTTTCTTTACAGGCTTTGACATTTCCTCATCGAGCTGAGCCTTTATATGCTGATACGCATTTTTCGTCAGCTCTCTGTCATTAGTAATGTTCTGTGCAAGTTCATTCATATTTTTCAATCTCCTTCGTTATATAAATGTTTAAAAACTGGGTATTTCTTTCATCAAAGAAAAAATTTGTCTGATTGCACAAACATTACGTTTTGAATTTGTTGTTTTTTACTGCTTGCTTTGCAAGCTTGCCTTTTATTCTGTGAATACGAATATACAACGCATTTTGCGTTAAATTATGTGCTTTTGCTACATCAGATTTGATACCGCAGTAATAATCTTCAATAAGGTGCTTTTCCTCATCGGTAAGACAGTCGAAATCGCTGTCCTCCAATGACGGAAATGTGCTGTCAGTCATAAGAGCTTCTTCAGGGCAATTTTCCATAGGAATATAGCTTGGATTTTTCCTTATGTATGCCTTTATTTCATTGTCAGCCGTCCTGAACAGCCATATTCCTATTTTTTCGCTCATTTTCAAGCGGTTCAGCTTCTTGTAAAGTATGAAGAATACTTCTTGCGTAACATCTTCCGCAGCAGTCTTGCTGAAATTCAGCCTTTGTCGGCAGTAATTATAAATTATGCCGTAATACTTCTTTACTATTTCATCATACATTGTCATAAACTCCTTTTATATACAATGTCACAAAAAGGGCGATTTCTTTCATAAAAATTTATTTTACAGCAAATTTTGTCACTTCTCACAAAATTTACTGTTTTTATATCGGTAATATAATCTTATTTTATCACACCTACAGTTTCATTGCAAATAAAAAAGTCCCCAACTGCTTAAATGCAGTCGGGGACTGGAGCTTAATCGCCTAAATTCTGTGTAGGCGGTTTTTCTTTGTCTTTCTCTGATGTAGGTTTAAATTCATCACTCATAATCTTTTCTCTTGAGAAAAGAGGTTTTTCGCTTCTTGAATTTTCCTTTTCAGCATTTTTTACCTTGTCGGCAAAGTCGGAAACATATCTTGCTGTGTTACTGCTAAAGGCGATATTAAGTGATTTTACGCAGTTGTTAATATCAGCAGGATAGTTTTTCTGCTCATTCGCTTCGATTTTTGTAACCGTCAGCTCATTAGGCGAACACCTTCCTTCTTCTTTTCCGTTTGAATAAGCAATTACTGTATTTTCGTCAGCATTATATGCAAGGTGCATTTCCTTGCCGTTCTGCTGCCACTTCAAATTAAGGTTTTTAGACTGCTCCTCAGATTTTTCTGTGCTTTCAGGCTGTTCAGGTGCAATTTTACCGTTCACCTTATCTGCATTGATTTCATCGGTTATTCTGTCAAGTTCTTTTTGTGTTTCTACAAGTTCTTCTTCGTGTTCAAAAGGAAGATTTACTTCCTTTTTGTTGTCAGCAAGTTCTTCTTTGAGACGTTCAAGCTCATTGCAAACAACGTCCATTCGTGCAGGAACAGCAGATATAGCATTTTCAATTCGTGTTATATTTCCGATTTCGCTGTTACCGAACTCAAATGAATAAGTGTTTTCACCTTTTAAATAGCCTTTTTGTGTTTTTGTAAATGAATCATAAGAAACACCAATCTTAAATCCTTTGTATTCTGCAACTTCTACCACTTTATTAGGATTTCCCATAGCAGCTCGTGCCATTTCTAATTTTAAGGCTTCTGCCGCTTCTTTTTTGTCATTAAAAATAGTGTAATCTATTTTCATTTCAAACATTTCATTTCCGTCAATGTCCTTTGGAGCTGTATATTCTTTTATAGTTTTTATAT
Source organism: Clostridia bacterium (assembly GCA_017483065.1). Classification (GTDB taxonomy): domain Bacteria; phylum Bacillota; class Clostridia; order UBA1381; family UBA1381; genus HGM11525. The sequence continues at coordinate 4,550 of JAFULX010000185.1, forward strand.
CTGCCGCAATATTTTCAATGGTCTTTTCTGTATTTGCTATCTTGTTCGGCAATCTCTGAATATTGTCCTCAATTTCATATTTTGCATCAAGATAGGTTTTCTTCAAGCCTTTCAGTCTGCGGACTTCTTCGTGAAGCTCCATTTGCCTTTTTACACGCTCATCACCAACAGCCGCCATTTTAACTTGCATAAGGTCAACAGCCATATCGTCAATATCATCATAAGAACGAGCAAGCTTTTTTGAATTGAATATCTGAGATATGGTTTTCTGCTTTTTCTCAACCATTTGGTAAAGATAAGCATCAAAAGTTCCTTTTGTTACATAACGGTAATTATCAACCTTTTCATTCTCATTGCCCTGTCTTACCATTCGTCCTAATCGTTGTGTAAGGTCTGACGGTCTCCACGGACAATCAAGGTCGTGCAACGCAATGAGTTTGTCTTGTACATTAGTTCCTGCACCCATTTTCTGTGTCGAACCAATCAAAACACGAACATCTCCGTTTCTGACCTTTGCAAATAATTTGGCTTTTTCTGCATCTGAATCGAAATCGTGTATAAATGCAATTTCCTTTTCAGGTACACCCTTTTCAATGAGCTTATCACGAATGTCAGCATAAACGTCAAAACGCTTACCGTTTTTCTTCAAATCTTCCTTTGACTGAGGTACACCTAAATCACAGAAAATAAGCTGTGTCGATTTCTTATCAGCATTATCATTCCATATATCATATACATTCTGAATACAACTGTTAAGCTTTGTTTGCGGTTCATCGGGCAAATTAAGGTCATACAAACGTTGATCAAGTCCTAACTTTCTTCCGTCACCAGTTACAACAAGCATATTATCTTCAGTTCTGTTTACTGCTCCTGAGCTTATGCGTTCCGCACGTTCTGCAAGTGAATTTACAACTGCCTTTTGTGCTTCTGTCGGCTCTACTGAAACAATATGCTTTTCACATTCAGGCACATCAAGATTCAGTTGTTCAGCCATTTTTATATCCGCACATTCTTTAAACATAGTAATCAGTTCAGGAACATTAACAAATTTAAGACGAGTTTTGTTTCTCCAATCGCTACCGCTCGGAGAAATTTCAAGCTCAGTTGACTTTGTTGTAAAAGTACCTGCCCACGAATCGAAGCTGTCAAGTCCTGTTTCTTTCAGCAAATCAGACTGCAAATACTTCATTGTCGTGAACATTTCAGAAAGAGCATTAGTCACGGGAGTTCCCGTACTGAAAACAATACCTTTACTGCCTGTTAATTCATCGAGGTACTGACACTTCATATACAAATCTGCTGTTTTCTGCACATTTGCATTTGTGGAAAGTCCCGATACATTTTCCATTTTTGTCGAAATAAAGAGGTTTTTAAATTCGTGAGCTTCATCAATGAAAATCTTATCTACACCAAGCTCCTCAAATGTTACAGCGTTATCCTTGACTGTTCCATTAGTAAGTTTTTCAAGACGTTCACGGAGCTTTTTCTTCATTTGTTCAAGCTCTTTAACTGTATAACTCTTGCTGTCTGTTTCCCGTGCCGCTTCAAGAGCCGCCGATGTTTCTGCAATCTGATTACGTATAAAGTCTGCTTCTCTTTTTGGTGATAACGGTATTTTTATAAGCTGAGAATGTCCGATAATAACAGCATCGAAATTTCCTGTTGCTATTCTTGCACACATTTGTCTGCGTTTCTGAGGTGTGAAATCGTCAGATTTAGCCACAAGAATATTTGCATTTGGATACAGCTTCATAAAGTCTGCACCAATCTGTTCTGTAAGGTGTTTTGGAACAACAAACATTGATTTGTTATGAAGTCCGAGCCTTTTTCCCTCCATAGCAGTTGCAATCATTTCAAAGGTCTTTCCGGCACCTACCTGATGTGCGAACAGCGTATTGCCGCCGAAAAGTGCGTGTGCAACAGCATTTTTCTGATGAGGTTTTAATGTTATTTCGGGATTAGAGCCAAAGAAATTAAGATTACTTCCGTCATATTCACGAGGACGAATACAATTAAACTTCTCATTATATGTTGATACCAGTTTGTTTCGTCTTTCGGGATCTGCAAAAATCCACTTTTTAAATTCTTCACCTATCTTCTTTGCCTTGTCCTCAGCAGCTCTTGTTTCATTTTCAAGGAGCTTTGTTTTTGTTTTTCCCTCATTGTCCTTGTATGTTTCAGTAATTGTTATGGATTTGCTGTTCAGGAGCTTTTCAAGGATTTGATACGCATTAAGGTCTTTTGTTCCGAAAACCTTTGTAGCCTTTACAGAATTATCAATCTTTGCATTATCAATATTCCATACTCCATTACCTGCACTCAAGAAGTCAACAGTTATAGCGGACGGATTTTTCTGTGCAATGCTGCTATCGTATTCTTTGAAACGGTCAGGTGTTTCAAAAGTTTCATACATAAACTGCTGAATTATTTTCGGATCTATCCAAGACATACCAAGCTGCATATCAATTTCCGTTGCTTTCAAAGGTGTTGGTATTACTTCTTTGAGTGCCGCAACATTTTCCATATATGCAGGATTTTCAGCAACTTTCGCTTCTGCTTCTGCAATCTTCTTATAGATATTTCCCGACAGATATTCATCTTTAGTCTGATATACCGTATTATCTTCTGTAGACAGCTCAGGAACAGGGTAAATGTCACCGTGTAAATCGTCTATAATCTTGTTTCTGTCAAAGCCTGTAAGCTGTTCCATATAATTAAAGTCAATTTTACCCTTTTCGGATACGGACAGAATCAATGCTTCGTGTGCTGTTTCAACGTGTTCTGCAACCTTACGAGGTCTGATAGTTCTTTCTGTAAATATTTCGGACTTTCCGATGAACTGACCGTCCTTCATTTTTTCAAGGGACTGGAGCAAAGGAAGTCTTACATCATTTTTGAAAGCATTGCTGTTTGCAGATTTTCTTGAAACACCGCTTTTTGACTTTTCATTAGGTACTTCAATAGGATTTATACGACCAAATTTCTTTACATATTTATCATACTTGCTGTTCATTTCAGCTTGCAGAGCCTTGATTTCCGAATCAGGTCTATCTTCAACCTGTGCTTGTAAAAGCTCTCTGACAGTTCCTGCAATGCTGAGCATACCTTTTCTTCTTTCAGCTATTACACCGTGCTGTTCGCTTTCTTTCAAAGGTACGAGGTTATCTTCCACACGGTAATACAGTTTATCATCAACAACCGTATATGTGAGGTTTTCTACATCGGGAGTAGCTTCAAGGAAGTTATCAACAGCCTTTTCATCAAGCTCAGACTGAAATTCAAGCGGAGTATATTCTCCCTGGATATTCTTCATTGCTTCGTGAAGCTGTTCTCCGAGGTCAGCATTAGGGATAGGAGTACAAATAATAGTTCCAAATCTGCCCTTGTCAGACAGATTACCGAGTATCATATCGGGATTGTCAGCAAAATAGCTGTTTATCTTGAATCCGTCAGCATTTTCCTTTGTATGCACCCAATCACAAGATTTATCCCTTGACATTTCGCTGAGATTAAGTAATTTATCACGCTTTTTAAGAAAAATAATATCTGTCGATGTTGCTGTTCCTGCATTTTTCTGAAATGCATTGTTCGGCAGCCTTACAGCTCCCATAAGCTCCGCCTTTTGTGCAAGCATTTGGCGAACCTTTGTATCTTCTTTATCAAGTGTTCCTGTTGATGTTACAAAAGCAACTATACCGCCTGAACGAATGTTATCAAGCGATTTTGCAAAGAAATAATCGTGTATGAGTAATCCTTTATAAGCTTTCTTATTATCGTTTACACCGTAATTTCCGAACGGAACATTACCTATAGCAAGGTCAAAAGAGCCTTTACTGAGGTCAACTTTTTCATAGCCATTTACAGCAATATTCGCTTCGGGGTAAAGTTTCTGTGCGATACGTCCTGAAATACTGTCAATCTCAACTCCTGCGAGATTACTGTTTTCTCTCATCTTGTCAGGCATTGTTCCGAAGAAGTTACCGACACCCAACGCAGGCTCAAGGATTTCACCGCCCTCAAATCCGATGTTGGAAAGTCCTTCATAAATAGCCTTTGTTATGACAGGAGAAGTATAAAATGCGTCATTTACAGTTGAACGAGCCGCTTCATATTCTTCCTCGGAAAGAAGCTCTTTAAGTGTGTTGTATTCGTTTCTCCAATCAGCATTGGTTGTCGAAAGCTTCTTGAATACCGCCCCAACCTACATACTTTGACATAATTTCCTGTTCTTCAGGAGTTGCCAAGCGTTCTTCCTCATCAATTTTGAGTAAAGTTTTGATTGCTTCAACGTTATTATTGAACTTTTCACGCTTGCTGCCTTCGCCCAAATTGTCATTGTTAATTCTGAAATAGTCTTTCTTTGGTTTTTCCTTGTCGGGAGCAATAGGAACAGTTTGGTCAAGCTCCTGTGCTTTTTCAGAAAGCTTGTTTTCAACGTATTCACTCTCAGCAATTCTATCAAGTTCCTGACTGTTAGCAACAGCATTGTTTTCTATATAATTATACAAGAAATTATGTGTTTCTGCCTTTATTTTGATATTTGACAGATACGAACCCTCTACAGCTTCAAAATAGCCTTTTGCTTTGTCTATATCTACAGTTGTTTCAAGCTTTTCTAATCTTATGATGTCTATATGTCCAAACTTGTAATTGTTTTTATCAAGGAGAGCTTTGAATTGTTCCTTGTCAAGTCCGAAAGCAGAAACAACCTCATCAACAGAGCTATTATTGTCAAGAAGTGTTACTTTCGGAGCTTCTTCTGTAGGTGCTTTGATTTCATCTACAATGTATCCGTTCTTTCTCAATACTTCTTCCGAGAATACTTTTTCAACCGGGAATGAGAAAGTGGAGGTTTCGATTATTTTTGTATCCTTATTATATACCGCATATCCGTCATAACCGTCCTCGATGTAATCTTCTCCTGCACTTTCTGCTTCTTGCAATGTTGCATATTCCAGTTTATCGTCAGCTCCGCTGTCTCTGTCGTATGTAACTACTTGATATGGTTTGTTTTCCATATCGAACATACTGAGCTGATCGCCCTCTACAGTCGGAGAAATCACATCATCGGCAACGCTTTTCGCTATACGGACTTCATTTTCTGTGAACACCTTGTCAATATCAATGTTGTTCGTCATATTTCCCCATTTGTCAGGGATAACAAGCTTATTCCAATTCTGACTATCGGTATTGAATATAATTCTGTCCACGCTTTCATCGGTCCGAACAATGCCTTTTTCTGCAAGCCTGTTCCAAAGTTCTTCTGTAGGAGTAATATCTATTTTTGCAAGACTTCCTCTGCCTTTGATTTTTAAAACATCGGGATTATCTGTATGATACATACTTCTTGTGACTTCCGAATATTCAATAGCTTTACTTTCCTGTGCAAGTTCATTGCTTTTGCCGAGATATACACCCTCTCTTTCAAGCTTCTGCTTGTTTACATTCTCTGTCACAGCGTATGTTGTACCGTTTGAGAGCTTTTCATCGTATGATATTCCAACATCGTCAGGATACACACCCTGCATAGAAACAACCGTGTATTCTCTGTCTTTGTAGTTGTATTTATCACCAATTTCTATATCGTCAGCCGTGCGGACAGCCTTTGTTTCGCTCTCAGCTCTTGCATTTTCTTCAAGTGCCTTTGCAACGTCAGGCTTAATTACAAAAATAGGAGTATTTTCGGCTTCATCGACAAGCTGTTTCTTCCAGTCACCGATAAAGGATTTTATTGATTCATTGAAATTGCTATCATCAATATTCTTTTTCTCTGCACTCATCATAAAATCGCCGTTTATGGATTTTACGATATACACATCATCTTTCAGCGTTATTTCATCACCGACTTCAATCTTTTCAACAGCTTCAAGATTTCGTGCAGTAACAAAATCGTCCATACTTGTCTCAATATTGCTTAATTCCTGTTCAGGCTGAGCTTCGTATACTCTGAATGACATTACAAGCTCATCATTATCCAGTCGGGAACTGCAAATGCCGTTATCAAAAGTCCAATTCTTAGCTTTGCTCCATTCCATATATGTTTCTTTGCCTGTCAGCTCTCCCGATTCATCAACAGGCTGTGAGTAGAAACCAACTGTATTGACTGATGTTACTTTTCTGTGTTCTCCGATACACTCAGGACGAATGTGGTCAGTAATATCAAATTCAGAGCCTTTCTGCAATGCCTTTTTAAGCTGATTGAGATTTGATATGCTGTTATTATACTGCTGTTCAGGCTTTTCATTTTCCAATGCTCTTTCATTGAAAAATTCAGGCATTTCCGTATATCCTGCTGAATCAACAAAATGTGCTGTTTTTTCTCCGTGTTCTTCAATAACCACAATATCGCTTACAGAAAGGGAATGACCTGTGAAGTCCGCAGGACGTTCCATATTGAACATATAATAAATTCCTTCAAGCTTGTTTGAACCTGATATATCGGATAAATTGCCTGTGTATTTCAGCTCATAATCAGCAACATTAGGGGAATAACCCATTTTTTCAAGAGTTTCAGAGTTTGAAAAACGATGATAATGAAAATCTTCGCCTTCCTTGAATTGATAAATAGAATATGTGCTACCGTCATTATCACCAATACTGTCATTCTGATGAGCTTCTATGCTTTGTGCGTTTTCTACAGAATTTACAAGCTTGCTGATTTCATCAATAACAGAATTATCCCTGTTATTGAAAGCTTCATTGTTTGCAAGGAACTCTGCTGCATCATAGATAAACTGTTCGTCAGTAATATCGGTAAATGACGTTTTTCCGTTTGAATAAATATAATCGGCAGGACTATCACTTTCCAATGCTTCACGGAGCATATCGAAATCAATATCAATGTAAACGAGCTGACCGCCCTCAGAGCTGTCGGGATTGAACGATACCTGAGTTAATCTTTCTGTATCCTTATTGATATAATACTTATCAAGTGTACTGTCAAGCTGGGATACTATTGCATCTTTTCCGAGTATTTCGGCAGTACGGCTATAATCATTTGCGTGAGGAATGAGATTAGCATTGCTAAGCTCATTTGCAACATCTTCAAATGTAAGCTTGCCGGAACGGAAATCATTTCTAAGACTTTCGTCAATAGTGGGAATATCGAAAGAACTTGCCATTTCCTGTCCCTCAGTTTTTTCTGAATGAACATTGATAGGTTCAGATATTTCCTGTTGGCTTGAAATGGCTCTTTTTTCAGCAAGATACTGTTCTACCGTAGGCAGATAATTTTCAAGTGTTCCGCTTTCTTCTGCACGAATAGGATTTATATCAACGGTAATACCGTCTATTTCCATTCCGTCCTCATTCAGCAAATTAAAAAGAGCATCTTCCTTTAATTCAGAAGATACCTCTATTACAACATCAATATCCGAATTTTCGTGTTCCATTCTTCTTGAACGAGAACCTGACACGGCTATTCTGCCTATCAGAGCATTAACATCATTATCGCTGAATGTTTCCGATACATAGTCCCTTACAGCATTTTCAATATCTTCGGGACGGTATCCGTTTATGGTATTGAATAAAGCTTCTGTTTTTCTCTTAAAATCATATACCGTTGTGTTTTCTTCAATCGGATGAGCCGCCTTGTACTCATTCAGAAGCTTTGTTTCTTCTGCTGTAAGCTCAGAGTGAGCTTCGAGGAAAGGAACAAATATGTCAAGGGTACGGTTCAGATTTGATTTTGCTTTATCGTTGTTATACGGATAACTTTCTGAATTTAATGCTCCCTCATTAAAATCACGGATATGGTCAATCAGAGAACCGCCGCCAGTACCTTTTCCGTCACCAATGTCAAATCGACCTTCATAATGGAAACTTTCACCGTCTATAACAGCGGAAATGTCAAACTTAGTTTTTTTATACCATCCTGCGTTCAATCCGTCAATTTCTCTTTCAAAATGCTGTTTTTCATCAAGGTATTCTATAATAGCATTGCTTAGAGCAAAAGAAGGATTTGGATTATTTTCAACGAAATCATATAACAGTCCGCTTTCTGTAAACCAACTGTCATCGCTGCCACGCTCACCGAACTGGAACTCAAGGCTATCGGGGAGCTTCTGCTCAACCTCAACTTTGAAATTGTATCTCATATCAGCAATAGCAGCAAAAGCCTTTTCGGTCAGCTCATCATCGTCAAGAATATCATATAAAGCTTTTTTAATCCTTGTCTGCTTTATACCATTATCCTTCCAACCGTCCATTCTATGCTCATCAAAAGCTGTTATAAGCTCCTTTGCCTTTTCATCGGAAGTATCAGGCAATACCGTTTTTAATTCGTCTATGGAACGTTCAAGCGTTATATCGTTATATTCTTTTTCAATCAATGAGAAAAAGGCAGTTCCGATAGTTTCATAGCTGATTTCTTTTTCAGCATTGCCGTAACGTACAGTTAAGCTCTCATCACCGTGTTTAACTGTGTAACTATCATCGTATGTAGGGGAAAAGGTTGTCTGATTGCCGAGTAAAGCCTTTGCAAGTTCTGCTCTGACATCTTCGCCATTATGCATACGATGTGCAATTTCATATAGCTCAGGTTCTTCCAAACCATTTCCGTACATAGCTTTTTCGCTTGGCTTAAATCTGTCAATATATCCGTCCTCATAAAAACGATATGACAAATCTTCAATTTCATCCCAACTGAGTACGGATTTAGCCATAAAAGCTGAAATATCATCATTAAGGAAATCCATTTCCTTTTCAGTATATTCTATGCTTTCAACAGTTTTTTCAAGTGGCTGTTTCATAGCATTAAGCTTTATTACCATACTGTCGATAGCTGACGGATTTATATCGGTAACGTACATATGAGAGAATGAATGTACACTTCCTATATCAAAGAACTCAAAGTTGTTGGCTATTTCCACAGCTTCGGGAGAAAAACGGCTGCCATCCTGCTGAATATTTCTTGAAAGAACGTATAGAAGTCTGTCTGTTCCGTGCTTCTCTGTCATATCATTCAGAAAATCGTCTAATTTGTCTGTTTCATAGTAAATCTCAGCAGTAGCCTTAATATCCCAAAGACAACGCATATTCTCGTTGTGGCTCTGTAAGAATTTATCTATTTCGCCGTTCTTGTCGGCATAATCAAAGGACTGGATATATATATTTTCATCAAAAATGGCAGAGACCTTTTCAGGCTCTGCCGTTTCATCATTTATATTGCGTAAACCGTCACGGGAAGTATTTCCTCCTCCGCTTCTGCCGTGTACATCTGTATCGCCTGTAACATCGGCAGATACTGTCCTTCTTCCGTTATCTTCTGATATTCCGTTGAAGCTTTCTTCTTCTCCACGCTCTCCTGAATCAGATCCGTAACTCTCTCGTTCATTTCCTCGCAATGCTTCGTTACGTCCCCGTTCAGCATTATCGCTTCTACTAAGCAAGGTGTCTGCCATATGAAGTTCAGTCTCAGACTTCCGTACTTGCCCATTGCTGCTGTCGGCTTCGGCTTCGGAAGTTCTACTATCGGTTCGTATGTTCCGTTCTCCTGATTCAGCTTGCACCACAGATTCCAATCCGTGTCGTACTTGTACTTCTTGGCGTGTCTGCGATATTCCTCCACCCAAATCCATTCCTCGTGATTCTCGTCCGTGTAATTCTGTCCTTCCATTTTCAAGTTCACGTCCGTCTCTCTCATAAACATTAATATCATTCCTTTCAATTGCTGTTAATACTTCCTGATTACATTTGTTGAGGGCAATGCCAATTTCAGCAATATCCTTTACAGATAAGTTTTCTATCCCTGAAAATCTGCTTATACTCTCATTCGTTTCGATACCATACTGCTTACAAAGCTTATAGTCTGCCGTTTCAAGAAAAATTTTTCGCTGCTCATCTGAAAATGCAGGACTTTCGGAAAGAGCTGAAATTGTGTAATCAATAACATTTTTAAGAGTTGCTTTGCTCTCCTCCGAGAGCATAAAGCGTTCAGGCTCTTTAGGTATCGCTGTCTGAGTTGTGTCAAAAAGGTATGCTACACCTTTATTTCCTCGACTGTTACGAGAAAGAACGGGTAATCCTGTTTCATTAAATTTAACGTGATTTCCGTTGTCTGATTTCCATTCATTAAATGTACGACAGTCTGTAGCATTTGGATTTTTTGCGTGAATAAGCAGTTTTGAAGAAAACTCATATTCATTCTGATTTTTGCTTATCTGAAGCTGTGCGGAAAAGTCAAGAAAGTCTTTCCACTTTTCTGCTGATTCTTTCACATTTGAAATTTCCGCTTCATAAAGCAACTGTGTTTCAAAGATTTTGTCATTTGGCATTTTTATTCCTCCATTTCATTTTAACATAGTAAAGCGATAAAGTCAAGGCTTTTTTTGCCTTGACTTTATCTTTAGGCAACGTGCTTAGCCTTACTACATTTCCATATTGTGATTTTTACTCTTGCTTCTGTCCTCCTTTCCTTTTTCTGATTTCGGCTTAAATTCATCACTCATAATCTTTTTTTTTGAGAAAAGCGGCTCATTTTCCACTTCCTTGTCGGGAGAAAGGGATTTATCGTTGTTAGCTTCGTTGATTATACTTACAAACTCAGAAACATTACCGCCCCAATCTGTATTAAGCTCAGATATATCATCTGTTTCGCTGTTGTAGGGAAGATATGCTATATCATTGTATATATCGTCCCATAATTCAGGTTCATTTCCCTCTGTCCATTCACTCAGGGTATCAGGACTTTCCATAAAATCCTTGTAATCTCTTGCCATTTGTGCCATATCATCGTAATTATGTACATACTCAACATCATCGTATGTGAGCTTCATAACAGCAGAACCGTTATTAAGAAATCCGATTTCACACAATTTTTCAGGAGAAGGAAATTCAGCAAATTCAAATGTATCGGTTACTGTCCATTTATCATAGTCAGTATCATAGATCTGTTCGGCAGCATAAACCATTGTTGCCTGTATAAACTTGCCTATGTTGCCTGAAACCTCGTTATATGTACAATTATACTTTTCAAGGCTCTTTGTTGCTTCATCAAAAGTATTATGCGTTTCTATTACATCAAAAACACCATTTTGCATACTTTCATATATAAATGTCTCTAACATCTTTTCAGGCTTTGTGCCTTTCTTAAACTCTGTTGTTTCTTCAATAATGACATATCTTTTGTCGGGAGAA
>JAFULX010000186.1 GCA_017483065.1 Clostridia bacterium
ATTGAAAACAGGGAAATTGAAGAAAACAAGCTCAATAAAATCAACGACATATTCCCTGAAAATTCTGTCAATTCCATTTCCCACAGCTCCGCCGAGCAAAAGTCCCGCACTGATAATTGTAAGCTTATCCGTCGGCTTGGTTTTTAGCATATACACAGCAATTGCAACAGAAAACAGCACCGATACAAGACCTAAAAACCAAGTGAAATTTTCAAGCATACTGAATGCAGCACCCTTGTTCTGGACATATACAATATCAATAATACCAGGGATAAAGGTGAAATGGTCGGTCAGCGAGAAATTACCGACTATAAGTAGCTTTGTAAGCTGGTCGACCGCTATCACAAGAGCGGCAATTACAATCCAAAAATACATAGTTCCCTCCGAATTTACAACGATATAAATTCAAGCGCAGAGTATATCTCATCGCCAGACACATCATCAAAAATATCGACACTACCAATTGATGTAGGTAATACGAAACGTATTTTTCCGCCAATATTCTTTTTATCGGACAGCATTACCGCCATCACCTTGTCGAAATCCTCTATTTCGACCCTCGTTTCAAAGCCATAGCGTTCCAAGATGTCAATAATACTCTCAAGCTCGGTATCGGTAATAATACCTCTTTGCTCGGCAATGTAAGATGCCGCAATCATACCAAGTCCGACGCAGGCACCGTGCGTAAGAGCATAATCAGACGCACTCTCTATTGCGTGACCTATTGTGTGACCGAAATTAAGATGCGCCCTAACTCCGCTTTCCTTTTCGTCCGCCTCAACCACAGCCGCCTTTATCGCACAGTTGGTACGGCTCATATCCATAAGCGTTTCAGGGTCAAGTGCCTTTACCGTTTCAACATTATCCGACAGAAAGTCATAAAAAGCCGTATCTCGGATAATTCCGTGCTTAATAACCTCACCAAGACCTGAAATTATCTCTTTTTCGGGCAAGGTCTTTACTGTTGCAACATTTATATAGACGTGCTTAGGCTGCAAAAATGCACCGAGAATATTTTTCGCACCACCGAAATCTATACCCGTCTTACCGCCGACAGAGCTGTCAGACTGCGAAAGGAGTGTCGTAGGCACCTGAACAAAGCTGATACCTCTCATATAAATCGACGCCGAAAAGCCTGTCATATCACCTACAACACCGCCGCCAAGTGCGATAAGCATTGATTTTCTGTCCAGCTTATGCTCCATACAAGCATTTAAAATGCCGAGCAGTGTGTCCATATTTTTATTTTCCTCGCCAGCGGGAAAAGCATAGCAAGCAGCATCATAGCCTGCGTCCTTCAAAAGCTTCATAATCTCATCGGCATAAAGTCCCTCAACATTCGTATCGGTTACAACAAGAAGCTTTTTCGGTGCGTTTATTTCCGAAAGTATATCAGTAAGCTGTGAGAAATTACTGTGAAAGCTGATATTATAAGAATTTTCGCCTAAGTTTACATATAAGTTTTCCATTTATAGTCACCATTATCCCATTATTAGATTACACATAATCTATTGTATCATATATTACAAAAAAAGAAAAGACATATTTTGTCCTTTCTTTTGAAAATTTAATGATATTTCTTTGTACAAATTGTTAACGTACAGCCTCGTACATCAAAATTGCAGCTGCAACAGCGGCATTGAGCGACTCAGCTTTTCCCAAAATTGGTATGATTACCAATTCATCGCAAAGCTCAAGAAGCTCATCGGAAACACCGTTTGCTTCATTGCCAACAATGACGGCAAGCGACTTACCATAATCAGCCTTTTTAAAGTCCTTGCTTTTATCGGACAATGCACCTGCAATCAGGTGTAAGCCGCTTTCTTTTAGCATTTCATAGGTCACGTTTTCATAAACCTTAGTATGGAAAAACGAGCCCATACTCGCCCTTACAGTCTTAGGACTATAAAGCTCGCAGCACTCAGGAGAAAGCAATACTGAAAACCCTGCCGCATCAGCGGTACGGATAATAGTGCCGAGGTTTCCAGGGTCACGTATTCTATCGCAGTAGACATATCTTCCGCTCTTTGAAAATTCTCCCTTTATATTTTTTTCAATAACCGCAAGTACCCCCTGTGGTGTTTTGGTATCGCAAAGACCAGAAAACAGTTCGGACTTTACCGTAATTTGTTCGAAATCGGAAAAATCGCCTTGTTCAAAGCTGTCTGCTCTTACAATATATTTTATCCTTGCACCCGCCGAAACTGCGTCAGAAACAGACTTTATACCCTCCACGGTGTAAAGTCCGCTTTCATCTCTGCCCTTTTTTAAAAGGAGCGTCTTTATGTACTTATAAGTCGGATTTTTAGCTGATGTAATTTCCATTGGTTTATCCTTCCTTAGTTTTATAACAATATAAGGCTGACA
>JAFULX010000187.1 GCA_017483065.1 Clostridia bacterium
ATTTACGACACAATCAACTGCAACGCCTGTCTTTGCCTCTTCACTTATACAACCAACAATAAACTGTTGATAAGAAGTATCACGTGAAACGGTATAGGCTGTGTTAGGTTCACACTCAATATATATTGTTTTGCACTCACTCTGAGATGTTAAGAGTTTTGTTTCATTGCTGATATATCCCGCATAAACTCTAACATTGCCCTTATCGAATAAATTCTTACCTCTTACCGTTATCGGTACGGCATATCCGCTATCCGTCAAATCACCGACAGACAGAACATCAATCGGAGCTTCTGCTGTCGGAGTGCCGTCCTGCACGCAATTACCGTACAGCTTATAGTCTTTTGCAGCTACACACTCTAAGTGGTCTGTTAAGAAAATCGGACTTCCGTTCACGGTTGTTCTTGGAATTAACTCTGTAAGGTCGGTCAGACCCGCTTTCTCGCCAAGCTCGTTTTCAACCTCATCAAGCTCATCTGCCTTTGCATATGCGGTCATTTCGGTTTTATCTACCTTCCTGTGCAGTTCAAGATAGATTTCTGCAAGCGACACATTTGAATCACTCGCCGCATCTGTACCCAAAAGGCACGGCAGAACATCAAATTTTAACTCACACGCCGTCAGAATTTTTTCACCGCCGTCGGACAGTACAAGCCTTAGTGTCATTTCTCCTTCAATACTATACATATTCTCTTTGAGTGTATATGTGAACTCGCTGCCGTCGATAAAAGTCTGCTCAACCACCACGCTGCCGTCACTGCGTACCGCATAGACGAACAACTCCTTTGCATCAGGGTACTTGCCGCAGTCAAGAATGAGATTATACACACTCTTGTCACCTGCAACGAGCGGCCAATTAACGGTGCGTGTAAACTTTCTGTCTATAAACGAAATTTTTATATCCTTTGTCAAAACATCATCTCCTTCAGACAAGTGTCAGATAGTAGGTATGTGTATCGTGTGTCGCAGTAGTACGGGTGGAGGCAATTCTTAGTGTCGTACCCGTTTTAAGCACACGCATATAGGTTGTAGTTGACGAGGTATTCAGACGGATTGATTGTTCCTCCTCGACAGTAAGGTCGAGTATATGCTCATACGGCAGTATAGCAACACTTTCCGTCACCACCTTATGCAGCAGCAGATAACGAAATCCGTTATGCGGCATTTCATAATATGTTGTGTTTGTGTCATCTCTTATTGTATGCTTGGAAAACATTGTATTTGTAACGGTAAAATCGTGGTACACATTTGCCGTATTCGGCACAATTTTTGCCGAAGCATAGTTTCTCATATCAATAACCGTACCCTCGGCATCAACCTGTGCAAGCATAAGCACGTCTCCCTCTGGAAGCTCCTCGGCAGCATAGAGTTCAACACGATTAAAATCCTTTTCATACGCAAAATACACATACACCGCCGCCCCCGATATCGTTTCAATCTCAACTCCGTCAGAATCTACCTCGACGCAGATACCGCTTTCAAAAAAGCCTGCTCCCTCGCCGATTTTAACACCCGTTTCCGTCTTGGTAACCGCAAGTCCGCCGTATTCGGAAACGCCCGAGCTGACCGTCTGTGCATTAAGCTCATCAAGCGACTGTGCAACCGTAAGATTTTCCGGATATGCCAGCACACCGCTTGACATAAGCCGTGAAAAAATCGCCGAAACATCGTCCGCACCATAGGTTGCATTATCAAGAAAGCTACTCTTGTATCCCAAAATAATCAAGCCTTTCCGCCCACATAATATTTTCATACCCCGTCCGTGGGCAAGACAAGGCATTTATCTTAAAGCTCGCTGAAGGTAGGCTTCACGCTGTTCCCCTTAGACGAGCTTATAATACTTACTCCCGTTACACGGCGTTTGAGTGTCCTGCGGAATGGTCCTGCCTCAAACTGCACACGTAATGTATCACCCAGCTTATAGTCGGTGCCGTATTCAATACCCATCAGCTCACATTCAAGCCTTACCTCGCCGCTTTTTTCCCTCAAAAGCTGCTCCGCCTCCGAAAGTCCCGACGCCGAGCTTAAAACCGAGTCCCAGTACAGCATACCTGTACCCTCTGCGTTGTCGGTTCTTTTATAGCCGTACAGATTATCCTCGTCCTCCGAGGTATAAATTTCAAAATAACCGCCCTCGGCACTGTCAAGAAGGCTGTCCTTCATACTCATATCATAGGCATTTTTCAGACTTTTTGAAATAAGCAGCTTTTTCTCTTCCCCAAAAACAAGGGAGAATTTCCAGCACCTTTCCTCGGGAACAAAAATAAGTGAATGTCCGCAGCCCATTATATCGCAAAGGTCGGCTACAACCTCTGAAAGCTCATTTGCACCGTTACGCCAGAAGTGTCTGTCAAAGGAGTCTGTGCCTATCGCCTCGGGTATGACAAAATCCTCCGCAACAGCTGCTTCGTTTATTCCGCTTGACACATTGCCATCAGAATCAATCAAAGACGGTGTTTTGTATGCAGAGTCAAGCAGATAGAGCAGTACCGTTTCGGGGTCGGTGTACTCCGATCCGAAAATTTCGCTCGTTTTAAAGGGCAGTACAATCCGTTTTGACAAAAGCCACTCGGGCGTTCTGCCGTAAACCTGCACCTTTCCCGAAATCAGCTTACCGACGCATATCGCCTGTCTGTCCTCCTCGCATAACACAAGATGTCTGTTCCCCGCAAAAACCGACGCCATCTCGGAATTTATCGGGAAGCTGCCCTCATATGTACCAATTCCGTTGAATTTCAGCTCCCATTCACTTGAAAACACCTTGTCCGTTTCACAGAGCAGGTTATAATCAAAATCATAAACCCTTATCATCACTGCACCAGCTTTTTATACACGTCGGGACTTTTCTTGTAAAGCTCTAAACGCTGTCTGTACGTCATTTTTTCAAAATCACCCTTTTCAACGGTTTCCTCCGCCGTGGCAGAGGATACAATTCTCGGTGCGGCACTTTTAAACAGGGACGGGTGCTCACGCTTTAATGCTGCAACTCTGTCCGAAAGATTTTCCGCACAAAGCCCATCTCTGTCCAGAAGTGCCTCCGCAGCCGCTCTGTCGCACACACCTGCACCGTCAAGCTCTGCCGTAACAGCGGTGTTCAGCCTTTCTGCATTATATTCGGCAAGTATTGCATCGGAAACCGATTGCTCCAAGCCTAAGCCAAGCAAAAATTCCTCATTCATTCACCTTCGCTCCTTTCCCAAAATACCAAGCCTTCATTTCATCAGCCGTGATAACTCCCTTATCCAGCAATCTCATTCTCTCGTCAAATTCCGCCGTTCTGTCGGCAACAATGCTGTCATCAAACGCAAAATCAATGCTGTATTCGCCCTCGGGTGCAAGAGAATAGACGTCGCAGAGTATATCAGCCGCCTTCACCCAGCCGATAAGTGCATTTTTGAGTGCAGTTTGCAGTTCGGTAACGGTTGCATAGCTCCTCTGCTTTGACGCACGGATTTCCTCCGCCGTCTTTTCCACCGCCTGCGGGTCGGAAAGAGTGCCGTATGCAAGTCCGCAGTTAAATTCAATCCTCTGCAATATACGTTCCAAGCCGTTTATAATCGCCTCGTCACGTATTTCGGGACTCCAATCGTTGAAAAGCTCGTCATTACCAGTTGCAAGCATACGATAAAGCCTTTTGTCCGGAAGCTGTGCTTCGCCCCTTCTGCCACGTCTGACGGCGGTTTCATCAATGTACAAGGCACGCTCTCCGCTCTCAAACTCCCATAAAAGCCGTTCATACTGTCTGTTTGCGTCCTCAATCAGGCTGACCGCACGGGCAAAAATCGGCGCACCGAGAGGTGATGCGATATCCTCTGTCACCACAAACGGCATACCGAAATATGAGAACAGTCCCGACTTGACCTTTTCAATAACTACCCTTTCCTCAAGACTGCTCCAGACACTTACCTCTGAAAGCGGCACTTCTCTTTTCACGCCGAGAGAATCAAGGTACGCTCTGTTCGTGATTATGTAGGACTCCTGTGAAAGCAAATGCTCCTCGCACTTTATGTACCTTTTTCCGTCAAGCTCGAGCCTTTCAAAAAAACGCACTCCGCATATAGTCCCGTCGGGTGCGGTTGCCGTCACCTCAAAGGAGTCAGCAGGCACGAACGCCGTTTCAATCCTGCCGTCTGCAATATAAGGCTTGAGCATAACACCACCGAGGGCACAGGCAAGCTCACAAAAGCTCCGAGCCTTACCGATAACCTTTTGGTACGCACCGTCAAGCACCTCCGCCCTTTTTGAGCCGTAGATACCGCTTGACATTTCAAGCGTAACAAGCCTCGCCGCCTCTGCCGAAATACTTGCGGCAATATTCAGCCTGCCGCCGTTTTCGTACATATCACGCCAAATACGCTCCCGTGATATCTCCTTTTTCGGTGCAGGCGGACTTTTTTTAAATAAATTCATTAAAGACCAATCCTTTCTTTTATGCGTAGTACCGTTTCATTACGGTTGTGCAAAAATATCTGATATCGTCCATTGCGTGGTCGTTTTCCTTAATCACCGTATCCTCGCTTGCGGTGTCGTCCCAGCAGTATTCGCCAAACTCACGCAAACTGTCACGGCAGTTTTCGGAAATCATAATCCTGTCGGAATTTATCAGACCTGCGGTATATCTTATACCGTCGGTCACGCTGTTTTTTGCTTTCATAACACCGAATCTGCCGTCCCTTTTAATCAGCGTGATAAAGCTTGCCGCCGACGGGTCTACCACAACAAACCTCACCCGATACCCCTCGGCAAGCTCTTTTAACCGTTCGTAATATTCTCCGTCGGTAAGCTGTTTTTGAAGCTTTCTGCTGTCGTGATAAAATTCCCTGATTCTGTACGCTCTGCCGTCCGACACACACCAAAGTCCCATAGATGTCGGGTTTACGGTACCGTAGTCGATTGATATGTAATATTCACCGTCACGGGGCGGCTCGGC
>JAFULX010000188.1 GCA_017483065.1 Clostridia bacterium
GCTTGCTTTCACTATCGTATTCTCGCAGATTTCGTCAATGGTTATCACCTTTATGCTTATTCCTATGCTTTCTGCAAGGATTGAGAATATGGATAAAAAGACAAAGGGTCTTTCCTTTATCCTTGTACCGTTTGAAAAGCTGCTGAATTGGTTTTATAAGATATACGAAAAGTCGCTCAGATGGTGTCTTGTGAACAGAAAGAAGTTTATACTCATCGTACTTGCAATGTTTGTTGTGAGTGTATTCGCTCTTACACAGATGGGTATGGAACTTATGCCAACCTCTGATGAAGGCTCGCTTACCGTAAGTATTTCTCTGCCGAAGGGCTCAAAGCTTGAGGATACAGACGAGCTGACAAGAGTTGCCGAGGAAAGAATTAAGGAAATTTCCGAGGTTGAAACGGTGTTTGCGAATGTCGGCTCGGCAGGTATGATGAGCCTTGGCTCAGGCGAGAACAATTCTTCAATAATGGTAACTCTTGCTGACGATAGAACGAAAAGCACTGATGAGGTCTGTCAGGAGGTACGTGAGCTTCTCGGCGATATGACGGGTGCGACAATTGAAGTTACTGCATCAAGTATGGGTATGTCGATGTCGGTAAACGAGCTGTCATATCAGTTCTCATCAATGGACGAGGAGGCACTCGAGGAATATGTACTCAAGGCTGAAGAGGTACTCGGACAGATTGACGGTGTTTCCGAAACCTCAACCTCAATATCCGAAACACAGGCAGAGCTTAAAATTGATGTAGATGAAACCAAGGCGGCTATGTACGGCTTATCAACAACAAGTGTCGCAAATTACATTAAGGGTGTTCTTGACGGTACAACGGCATCACAGTTCACGGAAAAGGGAAGCGAGTATGATATAAAAATCGTTTATCCCGACAATTATGTGAATGACTATACAAAGCTGAAAACCTTACAGGTAAAAACAGCAACAGGTCAGTGGATAACACTCGGAGATGTTGCAGATATAATTGTTGAGCAAGGCTCGACTACACTTACCAGAGTGGACCAGAAGCGTGTAATCACTCTTAGCGGTGTCCTCTACGGTACAGATATGAATACCGTAAACAAGGAATTTAATAAGGCTATTGCCGAAATTGAAATGCCCGACGGAATTTCACGCTACGCAAGCGGCGTCTATGAGATGATGATGGAGGCTATGATGCAGTTCAGCTTGGCAATCCTCCTCGGTATTTTGCTGATGTACCTTGTAATGAGTGCTCAGTTTGAGAATATGAAGCAGCCGTTTATAATTCTGTTTACAGTGCCGCTGTCCCTTATCGGTGTAGTGCTGTCGCTTGTTCTTACAAACAGCAATCTGTCGGTGCTTAGCTTTATCGGTATGCTGATGCTTGTCGGTATTATCGTTAATAACGCAATTCTGTTGATTGAATTTATTAACCAGCTTAGCAAAGAACGTCCCGATTTGGAACGTGACGAGATAGTTGTTCAGTCGGGTCTTACAAGACTTCGTCCGATTTTGATGACAACGCTTACCTCGGTTATCGGTTTCTTCCCGATGGCAGTTGCAGGCTCGGAAATGATGCAGCCGCTTGCGGTTGTACTTCTCGGCGGTCTGGGTATTGGTGCGTTGCTGACGTTGCTTGTTATCCCTGTTATTTATGCAATTATGGATGACAGAACGAACAAAAGGATAAAGAGGAAAGAGAGAAGAAGCAGAATAAACAGGGCTTCGGAAAAAATCTGATATTGAATTTGGTTGTGAATGAGTTCGGTGCTTAATCGGACTCATTCCTTTTAATTTCCAAGAAATTGTCTGACAGTAAAAAATATACATAATAATTTTATTGACAAAATATTATTTATGTGATACACTTTATTTGGTAAAATTTGATTTGGCAAACCTGCCGAAAGGTCGGGACGCAAAGCATTAGTGCCTAAGCAGTATTACTGTATGGTTGACTGGCCGCAACTTGATTTGTTGTGGTCTTTTTCTTTTTATATGTGTTTTGAGGAAGGAGTGATGACGATTATGTCAAATTCAAATCCTGTTCTGGTTATGGATTGTGCCGACAATGTAAACCTGTTGAAAATTGAATACATATCAAATGACAATATCCCCGAAACATTAAACGGTGAAAGCGGCTTTCACGTATATCACGTAAGAATGCTGACGGAATTAATTTTGAAACAGCTTGCGAAAGTAAGCGATAATTATAAATTAACCGATGAGGAAATAACAGATATTTCTATTGCATCATCACTGCACGACATCGGAAAGTCAAAAGTTCCGAAAAGTATTCTGGACTTCCCAGGAAAGCTTTCTCCCGTCGAGTATGACATAGTAAAAAAGCATTCCGTGCTTGGCGAGAAAATGATTGCGGAAGCACAGGAAAATGATGTTAAATCTCGCATAATAGCATACGCTGAGGAAATAGCAAGAAATCACCACGAACGCTATGACGGAACAGGATACCCCGATGCTCTTGAAGGCGACAGGATACCCATTTCAGCACAAGTGGTTTCGTTAGCCGATGCCTTTGACGCCCTAACAAGCGTCCGCAGCTATAAGAAGGCTTTTTCGCAGGACGTTGCAATAGAGATGATTGCCAACGGTATGTGCGGTATTTTCAATCCTGTTTTGATTGAATGTTTGCTTCAGGTTGTTAATAATAAGGTTCTTGTTGATATCAGAGAACAGCTCAAAAAAGAACGCAGTGTTGTTTCGGGGCAAAATTTTTTTGTGCCTAAGAGGGTTTTACTTATCGGAAACACAGGATATGTTACAAAGGAGTTCATTGACGAAACCTTTTATGAAAGCCGTATTACAATTGTAGGTGAAAGCGGACTTAAAAGCGGCGGACGGGTTAAGGTATATGATGTTAAAAATCCGTCCTTTAAAGCAATATTTGATACATATGATTTTGATTTGATTATATACTTTGCAGCCGAATTAACCTTCAATTCACGCACAAGGAGCGATGCGGAAGAATTGAGAGAAATTTTAACCTGTGCGAAAGCTACACAAAAATCTGCTAAATTTCTGTACCTATCATCACTTGATGCAGCATTTGAAGGAAAATCAGACAGAGCATTGCTTTCACGCTCAAAAGAAAGTCTTTGCGAATACTATTGCAATGAACATTCGCTTGATTTGAAGATAGTAAGAATTCCGTATCTGTTCCTTGGTACGAACAGGAATGATTTTCTGCACTCTGTTTTTGAACAGATGGAAAAGGGTGGTATAATTCGTATAGACGAAAAGGCAACGTCAAGATGCTATTTCCTGTCTATGTATGATTTAGCCGAGCTTATCAGCCGATTTGTTGATAACTGGAAAACGGGAATAGGTATTTTAAACATAAATGATGAATTTAATATTTCATTTTCGGATTTTGCAAATAAGCTTACTGAGTTAAAAAGCGGTGTGCAGGTCGAATTTACGGGCGAAAGTCCCACAAGAGTACTGAGTACAAACAATAAAGCCGTCAGAAATGAATACGGCTGGTTTTCTAAAATTTCGGTGCTTGAGGATTTAGAGGAGCAGTATGAAAATTATTTATCATCGATAAGGAATGAAATAACTTCTGTTACAGACAAAATAAAGGAGTGGCTGCGTCAGCATACACTGCTTGCCAAAATAATAGAGCTGTTTGCCCTGTTCATCATTACAGAGATTTTATTGCAGTTGACCGATTCGGCACTTATTTTCTCCATAGTCGATTTCCGAATGGCATTCATTGTAATAATGGCAACAATTCACGGACTGCCCTTCGGACTTGCAGCTGCGTCGCTCAGCTCGGTTTCGTGGCTGGTGGCAAAAATAGCGTCGGGAACAAAATGGATTACGATTTTTTATGAGCCTACAAACTGGCTTTCGTTTGTATTTTTCTTCCTTGTTGGCTCGCTGTGCGGCTATATAAGGTTGAAAAATGACGATAAAATAAAATATTTAAAGGAGGAGAACAGCCTCCTCGAAGAAAAGCTTATTTTCACACGTGAGCTGTATACCGATACCTTTAATGAAAAGCGTGCTCTGAAAAAGCAGATAATCGGTTCAAAGGACAGCTTCGGAAAAATATTTGATATAACAAGACAGCTTGATACCGTAGAGCCGAGAAAACTGTACCTTAAAATTATGGATACCTTTGAGGATATAATGGAAAACAAGAGCATCAGCGTATATTCAGTGAACGGAAACAGTGCTTTCGGAAGACTTGAGGTGGCTTCAAGAGATATTATAAACGATGCTGCACGTTCGATTTCGCTCGAGTCCTATGCACCTGTGATTG
Source organism: Clostridia bacterium (assembly GCA_017483065.1). GTDB lineage: Bacteria > Bacillota > Clostridia > UBA1381 > UBA1381 > HGM11525. The sequence continues at coordinate 4,263 of JAFULX010000188.1, forward strand.
ATACGCTTAACAGTGATGAAATATGGAGAAATACAGGACTTACAGCAGGCTTTCCTATGTATGCGGCAGGTGTTTACCGAAGTGGTAAATTAGAGCTTTTGATTTTCATATGGCACGCAGGCTCAGAGCAACGCTCGCTGTATTATGTGAATTTATTTAAAATTTTGCGTGACCTTGTTCAGATGTCACTGCTCAGAGCATATGACTATAATCAGGTAACATATGAAAAGCAATACATAAACGGAACCCATATTCTCAACACTAAAGCATTTGAGAAAAACTACAGGAACTTCAGGCGAATGGCAGAACGTAAGGTATTTTCATATGTGCAGCTTGAAATAGATTGCAGAGCTTACTCATATGACGAAGTAGACGAAATGCTTGCAGGACGCATCCGTGCAAACGATATACTGGGTATTACAGAAGAAGGAAAGCTAAGACTTTTGCTGTCGCAGGCAACAGAGGACGACCTCTCGTTTATTCTGCCAAGATTTAAAGAGCTTGATATCGGAATAACAGTTTTGGATAAATAATCAGAAGGAAAGGAGTATGTAATGATGATTTGGATTTTTTTTATACTGTTGTTGTTACATATTCTGTGCTGTGTGCTGACCTTTCTCGGAATCCGCTCCGAACTTTTGGACGTACACAAATATATGTTCTTTGTGGTTTTGTTTTTGCCGTTTTGGGGTATTATGATTGTTTTGCTTTTGCATTTTCAGGTTGCCTTTGACGCAGATGCTTCCCGTGAAATACAAGTGGAAAAAATGAAGCTGGAGTCGGAAATTTATAAAAGTGTAACAGTTGAGGAAAAAAAGAATACAGATTCCGTTATTCCTATTGAGGAAGCACTCCTTATAAACTCTGCCAAAGAACGCCGTGAGCTGATTATGGACGTTCTCACCGATAATCCTAAGGAATATATAGAGTTTCTGCAAATGGCGGGGAATAATGATGACACAGAGGTTGTTCATTATGCGGTAACTGCGATGGTGGAAATTTCAAAGGAAAATGACTTTATGCTCCAGCAGTTGGAAAGAAAATATTCTGCCAACCCCGGTGATTATAATATTCTGAAGGAATACTCCGATTTCCTGTGGAGCTGTCTTGAACAGAATTTGATGCAGGGACAGGTCGAGATTATGAACAGAAATTTCTTCAATTAGCTTATTAAAAAGAAATTATCTGTAAAAGAAGAGCTTTCCGACTACAGTCGTCTTATAAAGAACAGCTTCAAACTGAAAAATTACACAGAAGCAGGTACAGCAATAGAAAAGATGGGCAAATTTTCTCCTGACAGCGAAGATGTTATATTGCTTAAATTAGAGTATTTGGGTTTGCTTGACAGAGGAAATGAAATAAAAATGCTGTTGGATAAAATAGAAAACGAGCATATCTATCTTTCCGCAAAAGCAAAGGAGGCAATCGCATTTTGGAGGGATTAAAAGAGAGATTCCTGAATTTTAGGTATAAGGGTATAATTGCCGTTGTTTTGGTCTTTGCTTTGATTTCTGTTGTACTCCTTCTGGAACGCAGCGGTATTCGCTTTAACTATGAAAAGCGGCGGCTTGATTTTCTGCCAACGGAAAGCATTGTTACAAAGGCAGCAGCCTGTGAAATGCTGGAAAAGGATACACTTGTATTGTATGACAGCACCAAAGCGGATTGTATATATGCGTACAGGCAGTTTGAGGTTATGCTGTCCGATATGAAAATCGGGTATGAGCTTGTTGATTTATCTGTAAACACAAGCTATGATTTCGCCAATTACGAAGCTGTAATTATCCTTCTCAACGATTTGAGTCTGCTGGGAGATAATGTTTTTACTCTGTGTGATTGGGTACACGGCGGCGGTAGTGCAATGCTTGCTATGACTCTTGAAAAGAATATATATTCGTCGGTTATAGAAAACAAATTGGGTATTGCGGAGTCGTCTTACAGTAATGCAATTGTTGACAGCATATATGTTGAGGACGGATTTATGGTAGGCGGCGGCAGAGCCTTTGAAATTTCAGACGCCTATGATTCAGGCTTGGCAGTACAGCTGTCGTCTGAAAACGTCAAGGTTTATGCCTATACAAATGATGAAAGAAAACTGCCTCTTATATGGGAGGCAAAACACGGCGACGGCAGATTTGTTGTAGATAATTTCGGACTGTACGAAAAGGTGATGCGGGGATTTTTTGCCGCATCATATAGCTTGATGACGGATATTAGTGTGTATCCTGTGATTAACGGTTCAACATTTTATCTTGACGATTTTCCCTCACAGATTCCGTCGGGCAACAGCAGCTATATTCAGCGTGACTACAAGACCTCCATACGTGATTTTTACATAAATATCTGGTGGCCTGATATGATGAATTTCGCAGATAAATACGGAATCAGATACACAGGTCTTGCCATAGAGTGCTATGACGATGTTGTTGACGGTACAACCTCTGCCGCTCCCGATAAAGGTACTTTTTTGAACTTTGGTAATATGCTGATGCGTCAGGGCGGCGAAATCGGATATCACGGATATAATCATCAGCCGCTTTGCTTTGACAACTGCCATTATAAGGGACTTTATGACTATAAAACATGGGAAAGCTACGGTGCTATGAAAAGTGCCTTTGACGAGCTTGTTGATTTCTGTGACGAGCTTTTCCCTGAGGTGGAGATGTCGGTTTACGTGCCTCCCTCAAATCTCCTGTCGAAAGAGGGCAGAGCGTTTTTGCTTAATGAATACCCTAATATTAGAACAATTTCGGGTATTTATTTTGAAGATGATGACTTGGACTTTTCCTGTACGCGGGAATATGATGTTTCGGCAAGCGGTATAGTGGACCAGCCTCGAGCGGTTTCAGGCTGTAAGCTTGAAAGCTTTATGAAGCTTGCGGTTATTTCGGAGCTGAACTTTCATTTTGTAAATAATCATTTCACTCATCCCGACGACGCCTTAGACCCTGAACGAGGTGCCGAGCTTGGCTGGGAAAAGCTCAAATTCCATTTTGACGAGTATCTTAACTGGGTTTATTCGTCTGCCCCTGCAATCAGAAATTTCACAGGCTCGGAGATGTCGGCAGCAGTTCAGCGATATGCTGCCGTTACGGTTTCAAAGGAAATAACTGACGATAAAATGATACTGAAGCTTGGAAATTTCTATGACGAAGCACAGCTTATGGTGCGTTTTAACGAAAAAGAGCCGATTGCTATTGACGGCGGAAAGCTGACTTATCTTACGGGTAATTTATATTTGTTGGAAGCTAATAAGGATACTGTTACGGTGTCGATAAAATAAGGAGCAAGAAATTGAGAATTTGTCTGGTTCTGGAAGGGTGTTATCCCTTTATTAACGGCGGTGTATCTACATGGATGCACCAATACATAACCGAAATGCCCGAACACGAATTTGTCTTGTGGGTTATTGGTGCTAAAGCTGAAGACAGGGACAATTTTGTTTACAAGCTGCCTGATAATGTTGTTGAGATACATCAGGTATTTCTTGACGATGCGTTAAAGGTTAAGGACAGCGGTATTTTAAACCACAGCTTCAGCAGGGAGGAGCAGGAGGCATTAAGCAGACTTGTTACAGCAGATAAGCCTGATTGGGATTTGCTTTTTGAAATGTATCAGGTAAAGAAAATCAATCCTATGTCTTATTTGAAAAGCGAAGCCTTCTTAAAAACACTTATCTCAATCTGCGAAAGAGAGTTTCCGTATATCGCTTTTTCCGACGCTTTCCATTCGGTGCGGTCAAGGCTGCTGCCCGTTTTATATCTGATGGGAACAGATGTGCCTGCCGCAGACGCATATCACGCTATTTCAACAGGCTACGGCGGTCTGCTTGCGTCAATGGGTGCATACATTAACCACAAGCCGCTCTTGCTGACAGAACACGGCATCTATACAAGAGAAAGAGAAGAAGAAATTATCCGTGCAAAATGGGTTGCACGTGCGTTCAAAAAGCATTGGATAGACTTTTTCTATATGCTGTCCGATTTAATATACGACAGAGCCTTTCGCGTTACATCGCTTTTCACAAATGCTATGCGTACGCAGATTGATATGGGCTGTACTCCTGAAAAGTGCCGTGTTATTGAGAACGGCATAAGTTATGAACGGTTGTGCGACATTCCATTGAAGGCTGAGAACGGAATAGTTGATATAGGTGCGGTTGTAAGACTTGCTCCGATTAAGGATATCAAAACAATGATATACGCTTTCTTTGAGCTTTCCTCACGAATGGATAATGTAAGACTTCACATTATGGGCGGCGTTGATGACGAGGAATATGCAGATGAATGTTATGCACTTGTAAAACAGCTTAATCTTGAAGATAAGATAATTTTTACAGGTAGAGTAAACATTATAGAATATTTTGAAAAGCTTGACTTTACATTGCTTACAAGTATATCGGAGGGCCAGCCGCTGTCTGTTTTAGAATCCTTTGCCGCAAAACGTCCTTGCGTAACAACAGACGTAGGCTGTTGCAGTGAACTGCTGCTTGGAAAGCCGACAGACACTTTTGGAAGGGCAGGCTACTATGTTCCGCCTATGCAAAGGGAAAAGCTTGCCGATGCAATGGAAATCCTTTGTGAGTCAAGACAGCTGCGGCTTGAAATGGGCGAGATTGGTCAGACAAGAGCCTATGAATATTACAGATATAATATAATGCTGACGAAATACCGTGATTTATATAAGGAGGTGGAAAGGGAATGGCAGGAATAGGCTTTGAGCTGAAAAAGCTTTTTGCTAAAAAAGGCTTTTTTGAGTCAATGAAAGCATTTGGATATGCCACCGTTATTTGTGCAGGACCAATGCTTCTGGGAGTGCTGCTGCTTCTGGGTATTATGTTTTTGTGTTCTGTTACAAACACACCGCTGCAAAGCAGAGAGCTGCTTATATGTATGATTACATATACCCTCCTTGCATCTATTACTGTAACCTCCTTTTTTTCAATGGTTGTTACCAGATACACCGCTGATATGCTATACGAAGAAAATAAACAGGCGGTTTTGCCGTCCTTTTGGGGTTCTACCGTAATAATGATGGCAATAGGCAGTATCTTGTACGGTATATTCCTGATTTTTTCGGGTGCGTCGCCGTTGCAGCAACTTTTGTGCTTTATATTTTTCAACGAATTGATAATTGTATGGAATGCAATGAGCTATCTTACTGCTATCAAGGATTATAAGGGTATATTTTTATCTTTTCTTGCGGCAATCTTAGTAACCTTCATTATAGGCGGTATTCTGCTTTTCTTCAGATTTCCTGTGATTGAGGCATTGCTTTTTGCAGTAACGGTAGGCTACGGTGTTATGCTGATTTGGTATGTAATTTTGCTGCAAAGATATTTCCCCAAATCCGATTTAAGTGCATTTACTTTTTTAAAATGGCTTGACGAATTTCTGCCGCTTGCACTGTCGGGTCTTTTTATGAACATAGGAATGCTTTCTCACCTTGTTATTATGTGGTTCAGCGAGGTGGGAGTAAGAGTTCACGGCTTGTTTTTCGGTGCTCCGTATCACGATGTTCCCGCACTGCTTGCCTTTATGTCAACACTTATCACAACCGTGAATTTTGTTGTGTCTGTCGAGGTAAACTTTTACCCGAAATACAGAAATCATTACAGCCTTTATAATGATAAAGGTACCATACGTGATATTATGCAAGCGGAAAAGGAAATGCTCGGCACGCTTAAAACGGAAATATTTTATACAGCCCTGAAGCAGCTTCTTTTTACCGCCGTCTGTATAGCGGCAGGCGGATTTTTGCTTGATGTTCTGCCGCTGGGCTTTAACGAAGTAATGCGAGGATATTTCAGAACTCTTTGCGTTGCATACGGACTTTATGCAATAGGGAATATGCTTATGCTGATATTGCTCTATTTTACCGATTATAAAGGAGCACTCTTTGCCACTGGCGTTTTTGCAGGAGGAACGATTTTCTTTACTTTAATATCACTTCTGTTCCCGTCGGTCTATTACGGCTTTGGGTTTTTGCTTGCGTCAATGATATTTGTGCTGGTATGTGCGGTAAGACTTGACTATTTTACAAAACGACTGCCTTACTATATTTTAGCGGTACAACCCTTGGTCGCAGAGGACAGAACGGGTAAATTTACACGTCTGGGTGCTTTTTTGGAAGAGAAATTGGACAGGAGGTTTTGAGATGAAATTTAAAAGATTATCTGTCTTGACATTGCTGCTGATTTTCCTTTTAAATTGCAGCGGCTGCGGAAAATCGGAACAGCAGACGGAGGAGAAATTTATAGGTACGGAAATTGAAAAGCAGGCAGCAGAAAGTATAGATGGTGTTCGTTTGAGGGATAATAACCTGCTTTATGAAAATCAGAACCCGACAGAAATTGTCACAATGTACCTGACAGTTTCTACAGGCAATTCCTCTGAAAATACTGACCACACTTGGAAAGAAATAAATAC
>JAFULX010000189.1 GCA_017483065.1 Clostridia bacterium
ACAAGAAAAAAGTTGTTTCTTTTGTTCTGTCTGCGGTGGCAATCTGTTCTCTTGCAGGTTGTGGCAATAAAGAAGATACAAAAGCAGAAAAACCAAATGATGTGGTTGTATCACAAGAAACAGAAAAAAATAGCATTTATGGAACTTGGGTAGTAGATAAATATGAAGTCTATGATGGTCCAATGAGAATTTTTATGTTGGAAACATTTGAAAAATATTACTATCAAGGAGCAGAGTGGGAATTCACAAAAGATAATAAGATTGTTTGTTGTGAAGACAGAACACTTGCTACACCTTTTAAAATTTTAAATGATAATGAATTAGAAATAATTTCTGTTAATGATGGTAAAACTGAAAGACAAGAATATGAATTAAATGGAGATACTTTAATCCAGTATGGTTTATATTCTGGTGATTTTAGTAAATATGGAAGAGCAAATGCTATATATTACAAAAGAAAGTAGGTGAAAAGTATGTTAAACATTATGTATGTTGTTGGTCCTATTATTTTTGGTTGCATAATTTTTATTATCATTAGAGATATATTAAAAAGAGTTGTTGAATTTAAAAAATTTGATGCAATGGTAGCAGATACAAATGATAAAACTGTTTTAGAGTATCTCGATGCTTTTAAAAATTCAAGAAACTTTAACACAAGAGCCGGTGCTAACTCTGACCCAGTGATGATAAGAGATAATGCAAAGAGAGTTCAAGCCTGGGAATTAGTAAAAGAAAGTCCTAATGTATCAAAAGATGTAAAAGAACAAATGGGAAAACTTTTCTTAAAAGAAAAAGTTATAATAAAAATGTAATTACATAGTCAAAAAAGCAATCAGTCAAGATTGCTTTTTTTGTTGCCATTTTATAATTTGACATAGTAAAAAGATGATGTTAAAACCTTAATATATAAAGATATTTATAATCATATAAACAGATGATAAATATTTTTATAAATATATTAAGGAGAGTTTATATATGAGTAATTTTTTCATTAACAGTAGTGAGATTTTGACAGTTTCACTTTTAAACAGTAGAGAGTTTTATTTTAATCAAGAAGAATTAGGCAAATGTATTGGTTGCACTCAACCTAATATCTCTTATGTCATTGGTTCTCTTGCAGAAAAAGGCATAGTAGAAAATAGTAAAGGTTTTGTATTGGTTAATCAGTATTTATTGATTGAAGAACTTACAAGATATGCAGATGATGTTTTTTCTTGTGATTTTTTTCTTCAAGACAGAGTTTTAAAAGTAAGGAATATCACTCCTGAGGCTTTGAGTTATTTTAAAAATTATTTTAGAATATTTAATATTGATTATGTCATTACAGAATGTGATGTATTAAATGAAATTTGTTTTATTTTTTCTGCTAATGTCATTGATTTAAGAGACCTTGATTTTTAATACAAGAGTAAGAAATAAGAAAATAAAAAAAGATCGAAAAATCAAGTAATTAAGAACAATACAAGAGATTTTTCATATAAACTGTATTTTATATTTTTATAAAGTACAGTTTATATTATAGGGGGTATTTATGAGAAATGAAAGCAAATCACATTGGCAGACTGAAACAGAATTAAAAGAAGAAATCAAGAGCATAAATGACAAAGGTTTTAATACTGTTTTAATTAGAGATAAGGACCAGAGAGACAAAAGAAGATTTACAAAACTTTTTGACATAAAATTAAATGACCTTATATTTAAAACAGATATTGAAAGAAAATACATAAATTTTTTTATTCTGCTTGTCAATATCAATTCAAAATATATAGAACCTGACTTGAATATGATAAATCTTCCAATTAAGCAAATAGCAGAAAATTTACAATGTTCAACAGTTCATATTTACAATAATCTTAAAGTGTTAAAAAAGCATAATTTGATTGATTATTACAAAAAAGGAAATAATAATTTTGTTGTCATAAACCCTTGCTACTATTCAAGATTTTATGATATAAGATATATGTATTTTTTAGATAATGCCTTTAATAATAATGAGTTAAAAACAACAGATATAACAGATGTAATAGACAGAATAATGATTATAAGGAATACTAAAAATGACAAAAAGAATAAATATATTGACAGTCAAATTCAGTCATACATAAAAGAAAACTGCTCACAAGATTAACTCTTGCAAGCAGTTTTTTCTGTCTGTTCTTGTTGCCATTTTTTGCATAGTGGGTGTTGGTTTGCATCTTCTCTCATATGCTCAACAGTAGTATGCAGATATATTTTTGTACTGTCAAAACTCGAATGACCTAAAAGAGTTGAAATATGGGCAAGACCTACACCATTTTGTAAAAGTAAAGATGCGTAAGAATGTCTTAAACTATGTACTGTAAGTTGTGGGTTTATATGTGATAATCTTCTGTATTTTGAAAACAATTCTTGTATTTTTGATGGTGAGTATGCTTTTCCAGTAGAAACTGCAAAAACTGGATCGTCTGCTTTTACTGGCATTCTTGACATTAGAAAGTCAAATAATATCTCTGTAAGTGGTGGGTTGATTGGGACTATTCTGCTTTTATTTCCTTTTCCTTTTTCAACTGTGATTGTATTATTTCCCAAGTTTATATCTTTAACTTTAAGATGAGCAAGTTCCATTTTTCTTAAACCAGTTAAAGCATAGGTTAAAAAAGTTGTATAATCTCTTAAATAGTTTTCTTTCCCATATTTCTTAATGGCATTAAAGAAACTGTCAAGGTCTTTTTCAGTAAAGTATTTTGGTATGGTTTTTGGTTTCTTTGGAGCAGTAATTGGGGACATTGGGTTTTTCTCAATATATTCTTGACTGAATAAAAAATGATAGAAAGACCTTAATGAGTTTATTCTCTTGTTCAATGTAGTAACTTTTAGACCACTTTCACCCATAAAAAATATATATTGTCTTATGGTTGGAGTTTTTACATTTTCAGTTGTTGGTTCATCTATTCCTATGTTTTTTAGAAACTCACAAAATCTGTTAAAATCTCTTCTGTAAGTATCTTCTGTTGCTTTTGAACAGTTTTTTTCAGTTAGCATATACCTTAAAAACTCTTCATATAATGGGACTAATTTCATACACTATTCCTCCTTGACACAAGCAAGAATAGTTGATATACTATATAAGTCAGTAAGCCCACTTTTTTAAATATATAAGTGAAAGAACCACTTTGAAAAATGCTTAAAAATGCCCGTTTTATCAAGTTTTTATATAGCAAATACACCTGATGAAATCTTCAAATCTGGTCCCCGGCTTATAGACCTGCTCATATTTTTGTTTATGAACGAAACGCACCCGATAGGGTGCGTTTCTTCCATTATATATCGTGTAGCTTTCTGTATTTCTCCTTAGTAGCCATACCGCCCCGCAAGTGCCTCTCTGCCTTATTTTCGGCAAGCACCGAGCCTACCCTTCGGCACAGCCTTCCGTCAATCACAGCAAGTCGGTCGGTAATATCCTTATGCACCGTGCTTTTACTGACCGAAAATTTCTTTGCCGCACTGCGAACGGTAGCCTTGTTTTCGATTATGTACAATGCGAGCGCAACTGCACGCTCCTCGATATAATCCTTCATACACCCACCTCTCATAAACTGCATAATTCAGTATATGAGAGAACGGGTTATTTTATTCCAAGCTCATTTTTGGCGAGTCTGTCCGCCATATCGTTGTAGAAATCGCCCGAATGTCCCCGTACCTTAGTAAATTTCACTTTGACCTTCGCCGCAAGCTGCTTGTACAGCATAGCATACTCACGGGTTTTGTCGAGGTTGGTTTTCCATTTCCCGACCGCCCATTTTTCGATACCCTCATAGTCGTAGAAAATCTCAATCGACGGTATATCGAACTTATACGCATATTTCATTGCAAAAAGTGCACCTGCAATCTCGCCTGCAACATTCCGCATAGAAGCCGCCTCGGGGTCGGAATACTTATGCGAAAATGTGAACATTTCGCCGCCTTTCAGCATAACAGCACCGAACGCATACTTGCCCGTTTTGACGTTATAGCTGCCGTCCACGTAAAAAGCGGCGTCGCATACCGTATCATACGGCTCTGCGGCTGGTGTCCCCGTGCGTGTGTTCGGCTCGGGCGGTTCGGGCTTTTTCGGCTTTTCGATACCGAGATACTCCTCCGCCTCACTCTTTCTCGTAAACGACTTGTACTCCGCACCAGAATACCCGTCCACCTGCTCCTTGCACTCACGCCACGTCGTGAAAATACCGACCGTTTTTCCGTTTTTGACCGCATAATATTTCGCCATAACCAAGCCCCTTTATATATAATAAGGAAATTTCTACACCTATTATACACATAAATGAGGTAATTTTCAAGGCTTTTTAAAGAATGCTCTTGTAAATTTTGCCACAAGCAGTTATAATATAAATAAGAAAGGACTGATTGTATGTTAGAAGAATTGAAATATAGGGTATGGGAAGCAAACCGCCGCCTTGCAAAGCTCGGACTTGCAAAATTCAGCGAGGGCAGCGTGTCAGGTGCAGACCGTGATAAAGGACTTTTTGTGATAAAACCCGAGGGGGTGGACTTTGACGAGCTTTTGCCCGAGAGCTTTTCGGTGATAGATTTCAATGCAAATGTACTGGAGGGTGACACCCCCTCTGCCGACTGGCTTACGCACCTTGCACTGTATAAATCATTTGCAGATATCGGAGCGGTCGCACACTTTGCAGGTGACAGCTCCTTAGGCTTTGCCGCAGCACGCAGACCTGTTCCCGTGTTCAGCACACTCCACGCAAAGCATTTCAAGGGAGATATCCCTGCCACAAGATTACTTACTAAGGAAGAAATCGCACAGGACTTTGAGCTTAATATCGGCAAAACGGTAGCCGAAGCCTTTGAAAACCGAAGCTATACCGAAATTCCTGCCGTAATAGTATCGGGCGATATGCCGTATGCTTGGGCGAAAACACCGCAGGACGCCGTAATGAACGCAGCCTATGCCGAAACAGCGGCGAAAACCGCACTGTCCGCACTCACGCTTTCGCAAGGTCTGCCGCCGCTTTCCGTACCGATGATAGAAAAAGTATGGACAAAAAATACCCGATAACGGGAACAAAACCGAAAAATCGTCGTCTAAGTGTATGTAGCTTGCATAAAGTGAGGTGCCAATATGGGCAAAATCCCCAAAAATAGATTTTTTTTGAAAAAAATCTTGACACCGCCGCCTTATGTGAGTAAAATATAATGTGATGTTGTAAAATGCATAAGTAATGTCAAAAGGCTGATGAAATGTACAATGTTAACGTCGGATTACAAAAATTTCGTAATTTCCGAAAAACTTTACAGTTGTATTACATCTGTCGAAAGAGCATTGACACCGTCGTCTTTTTGGTGTTATAATTTGTGCATAGTCAAGATATCCCGAGTTTCTTGACGCAACAATTCAAGTGTGTAAAATGAAAGGGTACGCACTTGAAGCAGTAAGTGCCCTTTCACACAAAAAAATAAGGGAGGATTTGAGAGAATGAAAAAGAATCTCAAAAAAGTAATTTCCGCTGTTCTTGCTCTTACTCTCGCTATGAGTAGCTTCGTTGCTTTGGCAACAACATCAAGCGCAGCTACTTTCGCAGACGTAGCAGATACAGCAAGCTACGCAGAGGCAGTTAATGCTCTTGCAGCATTGGGTGCAATCTCTGGCTACGAAGACGGCACATTCTTGCCGGACAATAACATCACAAGAGCCGAAGTTACCACAATGGTAGTTGCAGCTCTTAACATGACCGCAGACGCACAGAACTCAGGTTCTACAACAAAGTTTGCTGACGTTAATGCAAACGCTGCTTGGGCTGCAGGTTACGTAAACGTGGGCGTTGCTCAGGGCTTCATCTCGGGTATGAGCGCTACAGAGTTCGCTCCTGCTGATAACGTAACATATGCTCAGATTTTGACAATGCTTACCAGAATCCTTGGTTACGGTGATTTCGCTGTAGCTCGTGGCGGTTACCCCGACGGTTACCTTGCAGCTGCTTCAACCGCTGGTATCCTTTCAGGTGTAACAGCTTCTGCTAACGACGCTGTAACAAGAGCACAGGTTGCTCAGCTTATCTGGAACGCAGTTCAGGCTCCGATGCTCGACATCACTACATTCTCAGGCAACCTCACAGATTCTGAGATGCAGAAGATGGACGGTAAGGACGACAGAGATTTCAGAACTGTTCTTTCCGACAAGTTCGACGCTTATGTTCTTAACGTAGAAGTTGACAACACATCAAAGATGGATCCTGACAACCTTGAGATTGGTGACATCACAATGACTCTCACAGGTACAAATGACTGGGATCCCGAGAACGAAGCAATTGTAAAGAACCTTGCTTCTTCTAAGCTCACAAAGAGCCCTGTTGCTGCTGGCAAGACCGCTGCTGAGAACTATGTTTTCTCTTCTGCAAAGGTTGTAGCTGAGTACAACGATGATGACGAGTGGACACTTCTTTACTTCGCTCCGACGTCAAAGGTTTCTACAAAGGCTGTTGACGGCGAGTTGACTGCAAGCGTAACTGCTTCAGAGCTTGCTATCAAGAAGTCAAAGACTTCTTCTTCAACAACAAAGTACAACCTCACAGATGATGCTGTACTTTATGTAAACGGCGTTAAGTATGATGCTGTTAAGAATATCGTAAATGATGATGATTCTAAGAATGTTGCATTGAAGCTTCTTAAGGACTCTGTTGGTGACGTAGTTCTTTATCAGGACTCTGAAGCAACAGGTACAAAGTACAACAGAATTATGATGGATGTTTACGCTCTTGCAAGCGTAAATCAGGTATCTGTAAGCGGTGACGATGTAATCGTTAGACTTGCTTCACTTATCTATCCGGATGCGGCTCCTGGTAACACAATCGAAGTTCTTGCTGACGATGTAGCTGACGGCGAGAAGGTTGTAACAGTTACTAAGGCTGGTGCAGCTATTGACGTATCTGCTCTTGCAAAGGGCGACGTTATCGCAGTTAAGTACGATATTACAAAGACATTTGATGCTTGCAGAACTCTTGAGATTCTTGCAACAAATGAAACAATCACAGGTCAGTACACATCTTACGATGATGATGAAGAAGTTTACATCATCGGCGGTGCTGAGTATGAGGCTGCAAGAACACTTTCAATCGAGAGAGGTAACACATATACCTTCCGTCTCGACCCCGCTGGCAGACTTTTCGCTGCTGACGAGGAAGCAACAACAAAGAACTACGCTATCGTAGAGAGATTCGTAAATGTTAAGTCAAGCTCTTCAAAGAACTATCTTGACAGCTCTTCAGAGTACAGCTTTGTTGACGTAGTAACTCTTGACGGTCAGTCAAAGAGACTCTACATTGAGTCAAGCTACCTCGATTCAGCTGAGGCTGTTCTTGGTGTTAGCGGTACAATGAAGATTGAGAAGTACGCTGATGCTACAGCTACAAACGTAACTATGGATCAGAGAGTAATTGCTTACACTGTTAAGACTTCAACAGGCAGAATCAACAAGGTTGAGAAGGCTGATACAGTATTGGTTGATACACCGACTGAGTACAATGAGTCTTCTAACAGATTCAGCAAGACTCTTGCTTCTGCAGCAGTAGTTCTTGATGCTACAGATTATGATGTAACAGATCCTTCTTCAAGTGACTACAAGGCTTCTTCCTTGTCAGCTCTTGTTGGCAGTGTTAAGTACGAAGGTTTCCTTGTTCACAAGAATTCTTCTAACGAATACGGTTATGTAGTAATCACATCTGCTGGTTCTGTTTACGGTCCGACAACTGATTTCGCAGTTGCAGCTGCTAACGCAAGCACAGATTCTGCTACGATGGTTGATGACGAAGAGGTTTATACTCTTAAGGTGATGGAGAACGGCGGTTCTAAGGCTTCAACACTTAACATCTCGACAGATGCTAAGATCACTTACTGGGATGCTACTCTTGATACACCTGCATATGTAACTGTAAGCTACAGTGATAAGGCTCCTGTTATTAAGAAGGGTGCTGCATTCCTCTACACAGTTGACTCTTACGGTCTTGTTGACCAGATTGACGTTATCTTCAACGGTGGTTACACCTATGCTGACCTCCTCAACGGTAAGTACACAGTTAAGACACCTGACAACACAGCAGGCGATGTAATTATTGATGAGGATTGGTTGATAAATGTTGACGAGAAGAAGGCAGACGCTGCAGCTGAAGAAGTTATTCAGATCTTCGTTGCTCCTGTAATTCTTTCAACAGATTCAAGCGTAACCTTCGGTGTAGTTGGTAAGGATTATGTTGATACAACAGCTGATTACGGCTTCACTGTAACAGAGGATTCTAAGCTCTACTCATACGACCTCAGCGACAGAGCTGACGCAGGCGTAACAGCATTCAATGCTGGTGCATTCTCAGGTCTCACATTGGCTGATACAGAGGATGACGGTAAGGCTTGGTTCTCAACACTTGGTGCAGACGTTGATAAATACGAAACAGACTTTAACGGTATGATCCAGATGGCATTCGTAATGGCTGTTGACGGTGTTGTAACAAACGCTATCATCTGCAACAACTAATTAGTAATATCTAAATAGTTAAATTAAGAAGACGGTCTTATGACCGTCTTCTTTTTGTACTAAAGAATGTCAATAAAAAAAATACCCTCAAAGGGTATTGACAATTTATAATTCCTATGATATTATTATATTGAGGAATGGGAACGGCATTGTCTGTTTCCATACAGTCGCCTAAATTTTGATTTAGTCGCCTATGTGGAGTGGGCGACTATTTTTTTATGTATTTTATAATTTCTTCTACTGTTACTAGAATCAGCAAAATTATTATATATTCCATAAACACACCCCCTTCCTCGAAGAGGTGTACGAAAACAGTCGCCACCGTTCCCATTTACCATATTACCACAATTGTATTATTTTGTCAATATTGCAGACTTATGAACAAACCGTAAAGAAAACGGAAATTGTTTACATAAAACTTGACTGTAACCGCTAAATGCGATATAATAAAGCTGTAAGGAATAAGGGGAAACAAAGGAGCAAACATAAATTGGAAAAATACGGAACAGTACCCAAGCGGTTTACAAAAGCTTGGTGGGAATATTTCTGGGATTATTACAAATGGCACACACTTGGCACGGCATTTGCACTCGTTCTTATTGCTATTACCGCCGTACAGTGTGCAACAAGGATTGATTATGACCTGACGTTGACCGCAGCAGGGAATATGGTCTTATCCAATGAACAGTCACAGCTTATTACTGACAAATTATCGGAATATATCAGTGACGCTGACAAAAACGGTGAAAATCACGTATTCTTACAGCAGCTCACTATGTCGTCGGGCGAAACGGTTGACCCGCAGTACGAAATGGCAATGTCAACAAAGCTTACTCTTGAATTTGCAGCAGGAGAGGGGTACTTATTTCTCTTTACTAAGGAACAGGCAGATAATTACCTTAACAGCGGTGAATGTGAAGGAATGTTTATGCAAGTTTCAGAATGGGCGGACGAAATGCCTGCCGATAATCTGCTGTCGCTGTCGGGCGGTAAGCCGTATGCAGTCAAGCTTTCCGAAAGTAAATTTCTTTCAGACCTTGGCATTGATATGTCCGACTGCTATCTGATGATGCGTCTACAAAGGAACGATGAGAAGGAAGAAGATGTGGCAAATACCAAATACCAAAATTCTCTTATTGCCGCAAACCTGCTCATTGTAAAATAAAGGATTGATTTTATGGCTCTTAAAATTATTTTAT
>JAFULX010000190.1 GCA_017483065.1 Clostridia bacterium
ACGGTCAAGGTGGATGCCACTACTATCGTTGAGATGCACAACGAGCTGAGAGATACCCCGAAAACGGGTGATGACTTTAACCTCGGCTTATGGGTAAGCCTTGCGGCTGTTTCCGTTATCGGTGCAGGCGTTCTCGGCTTTGTCGGCTTCAAGAGAAAGAAAAAGGAGGACTAAGCTATGGACGCTAAAACCATTATCGCCATCGTGCTTGTAGTATTTATCGTAGGTGCGGCGGTATGGCTGAATATCCGTAACAGGAAGAAATAATGGGCGTTGGGGCGGCTGAAAGATGCCGCCCCTTTGCTGTTTATGGAGGTAATCTATGAGAAATCTCAAAACCATTGAGGGCAAGGTCAAAGCTATTCTCCAAAAGGACGAGGAAGCCAGAAATGATGATATGCTGCTGTATCTGAAAGTCTGCAATTCCTGTCTGAAAGACACAGGGGCAATGCCCTTTGCCGAGGTAATGGCTCAGTATAAACATCTTGGTCTGCCGAACTTTGAGAGCGTGGGCAGGACACGCCGCAAGCTACAGGCGAAATATCCAGAGCTTGCAGGAAATGTCCGTGTAAAGAAGCTCCGTAAAACACGGGAGCAGGCGTATCGGCAGTATGCCAGAGAGGAATGAGGTGTCAGATGAACGAAGAAAAACGCAGTAAAAATAATTACGAAATCATAGAGAGTTGTACTATCGGGAATACAGAACTCGTTATCGGTTACAACCCTAATGCTGTTAATCCTTATGTATGTTGGTACTGCAAGGGCGGTACGGATTATTTCTGGGGCTATTATACCAATGAGCTTTCCGATGCGAGAGATAAGCTGAGTGAACGCTACAAGACCGAGTGCGGTATGCCGTACAATCAGCCGCCTAAAAAGCAGAAAAGCCGTGATGACCGTGAGCGATAAAAAGATATATGACTGCAAGACCTGTCCCTATCCCCGATATAAGGACGGGTCTGTTATTTTCTGCGATGTCTGTATCCGCAGAATTTTAGACGAGCAGAAAGAGAAAAAGGAAAGGAAGGAGCAACCGAATGAGTAAAGAAAAAAGAATGCTCGGTAATTACGAGATTATCCAGAGCATCTATGTCAGGGATAAAGAGGTCGTGTTCGGTGTTGATACAAAAGACCCACACCCCTTTATGGTCTGCTACTGCGATTACCACAACCCTCTGTCAGCAGCGTGGCCGACAGAGGGTGTTGCTTTGGACGATTATCTGGAAGCAATGCAGATTTTTGTTGACCGAGTGCAGTCGCAGATTGACCGCACCAAAGAGGAATTATCCAAGTTCCCATTTGATAAGACCTTGTTTACAAAAGAGCATTGTATCCCCGATGACGGTATGCGTAACATCGTGGGTAAAGTGGTGGTTATCAATTCCGAGCCGAAGCGGTATGAATATCAGCATCCCGCCTATCAGCTTATATTGGCAGACGGCGGACACGGAGCAACAGGCGGCAGAGGTCAGGCGGTGTTCGGAACTTGTCTTGCCACAGGCGAAAGAGCCAGATGGGAAAGGTATGATGTGCTTGGCGAAATTAAGCCCGAATGTATGCCCGATTGGGCAAAGGAAGCCCTTGCGAAAATAAAACAGCAGGAAAAAGAGAAAAAGCAACGAAATCGGGAGGAACGCTGATATGGATATACGACCTTTAACCCCGACAGAACAGAAATACACCTATGCCCAAAGTATGCAGCTTGAGGGGCAGACAGGTACTATCGGGCATCTGCGTGGTGACTGTGCCACAACGGGCTATGGCTTTTACACCACTTGGTTTGATACCAGACCACAATGGAAATCTGACGAATTTAAGGCAGACCTTGATACGGTCATCAATGCTTTACGGGAGGATAAAGGGCTTTTGCATAACCGCTATGATATGAGTGCGTTTGCAAGGCATTTTCCCGAAAGTGCTATTAAGGGCAACTATTGTACTGAGTACGGTTTCCGTGTAGATACGGGGAAACACGCTTTTCTGCTTCGGTGCAATCCAACCAAAGGCGACTATAATTTTTACTGCTATTGTTATGTGAAGGAATGGCTTGATAAGCATATCCAGAAAGCGGAACAAGGTATCCGCTTTATTGACCCTCAATATAAAGAACTGTTCCGTATCCCAGACGGCGGAAAGGTCATTGTCATGACCTCTTGGGGAGAGAAACGGGAGCATCCCTGCCGCTTCATTGATGAATACCATACCGAAGTCGGCAGCAATCTGTACCACATCTGCGAGTTTGCCGAGCGTATGCAGAAAAACGGGGCGACCTATGAGCCGAAACCTGCGGAACAAACGCCGCAGAAAACACCGAAGCACAAGGATTTAGAACGATAAGGAGGATTTAGCATATGGCTGTTAATCAGAAAGCCGTCAAGGTCTTGAATAAGGTCTTGGAAGCAGGCTTTACCGATGAAAAAGCGATTGCCGCTATGACTATGGACGATATTCTTTCTATGCAGGGCATCACGGTTGCGGATATTACCCTCATCAATGACCTGCAAAAGAGCATTAAATCGAACAAGGTCATTTCTTTTCTTGGCGGTGGTGCGGAGTGAGTAAACAGAAATATTTGAAACAGAAACGAGGAGGTGTAGGTTGAATGGCTGCGAAGTATCAGCTAATCACAGAGCTGTATCGGCGTACAGGCGTTGCGGTTGCAAAAAATCCGCAGGCGTGGCAGGGATTTCTGTCCTCTGCCTGCCGCAACTATAAATGCCGTTTTGACGAACAGCTTTTAATATACGCCCAACGCCCCGATGCTGTCGCCGTTGCGAAACTCGAAACTTGGAACAGGCAGTTTAAGCGTTGGGTCAATAAGGACAGCAAGGGTATTGCCGTATTTGACCCGAAAGGTCGCAGGAATACGCTGAAATACTATTTTGATATGTCCGACACCCACGAGGGCTACTATGGCAGCCGCCCTGTTCCGATATGGCAAATGGATGAGCGATACGAGCAGGCTGTTATGGAAAGGCTCTCGGACAGGTTTGGAGATGTGGAAAGCACTGACCTTGCTTCTGCTTTAATGGAAACGGCAAAGAACGCCGTGGAGGACAATCTGCAAGACTATTTTTCTCAGTTAAAGGACTGCACGAAAGACAGTTTTTTGGAAGAACTGGACGACTTTAATATAGAAGTCATTTACAGGCGGCTGGCAGCAAACAGCGTTGCTTTTATGCTGATCAGCCGCTGCGGTCTGGACACGAATGAGTTTTTTGACCGAGATGATTTTGCGGATATTGTAAATTTCAATACCCCTGCAACGATAAACGCCATCGGCATTGCCACAAGCGATATTGCGGAAATGGCGTTACGGGAAATCTCACAGTCTATCCGAAATGTGCAAATAGCGGAAAAAGACCAGAATCGCACCTTTGCACAAAGAACGCAGGCTCAGTATGATAAAGGCAGACAACAACCCGAAAGGAGCGAATACAATGAGCGAAATCACTTACAGCAGACAGGGGGATTATCTTATTCCCGACCTAACATTACCGACAGAGCCAGAGCTTCCGCTTGGCAGGTACGCTTTGATGCACAGGGATTATCTGGAGCAGCACAAGCGAGTGACCTATCTCAATCTGCTGACATCGGGCAAGCTGAACGAGCATCTGTATCAGACCGAGCAGACAGCACTCCAGAGGTTAGAGCTTCTGACGAAGCAGCT
>JAFULX010000191.1 GCA_017483065.1 Clostridia bacterium
ATTTGGTGTACGGAAGATAGATGCCCTGCGTACCCTCACAACGGAGAGCCTTGCAGTGTTTATCCCGTTCCGTGTGCAGGAAATCTACCACGAAAACGGTGTGTATTACGGTCAGAATGTCATCAGCAAAAATATGATTATCGCCAACCGCAGGCAGCTCCTTAACGGCAATTCCTTTATTCTTGGTGTGTCGGGTGCAGGAAAATCCTTTACCGCAAAGGAAGAAATGACGAATATCATTCTGACCGACCCTAATGCCGATATAATCATCATTGACCCAGAGCGTGAATATTCCCCGCTTGTGAAAGCAATGCAGGGAGAGGTCATTCATATCTCTGCGACAAGTGAAAATCACATCAATGCTATGGATATGAACTCCGATTACGGTGATGGTGCAAACCCCGTCATTCTGAAATCGGAGTTTATTTTATCCCTTTGCGAACAGCTCATCGGCGGCACGAACTTGGGAGCAAAGCAGAAATCTATCATTGACCGCTGTACGGCAAGCGTCTACCGCTACTATCAGCAGGGCAACTATATGGGAACGCCGCCCACCTTGCAGGACTTCCGTGAGGAACTGTTAAAACAGAATGAGCCAGAAGCACAGGAAATCGCCCTTGCGATTGAGTTGTTTACGGACGGGTCGCTTAATACCTTTGCAAAGCACACGAATGTTGATACTCACAGCCGTCTTATCTGCTATGACATTCTGGATTTGGGTAAACAGTTACAGCCTATCGGTATGCTCGTCGTGCTTGACAGCATCTTAAACCGTATAACGCAGAACAGAGCCAAAGGCAGAAATACCTTTATTTTCATTGATGAAATCTATCTCCTCTTTCAGCACGAATACTCTGCAAACTTCCTCTTTACCCTCTGGAAGCGTGTGCGTAAATACGGTGCATACTGTACGGGTATTACACAGAATGTAGACGACCTTTTGCAGAGCCATACCGCAAGGACGATGCTTGCTAACAGTGAATTTATCATTATGCTTAACCAAGCGTCCACGGACAGACTTGAGCTTGCCAAGCTCCTTAATATCTCCGACCTTCAGATGAGCTATATCACGAATGTCGGTGCAGGACAGGGATTACTCAAAGTTGGCAGCTCCCTTGTACCATTTGTAAACAAGTTCCCACGCAATACCGAGCTTTACAAGTTGATGACAACAAAGTTCGGTGAGGTCTAAGAAAGGAGGTCTTTTATGGCTGATATTAAATTCCGTGATACGGCTCACCGTGATTTCTTTCTGGAAAATATGATGAAATGCAGAGTGAACGACTGTTATCATAGGGCATTTTTCTATGTAATGGGTATCGCTTCAGAAACGAGGGCGAACATCAACCAGATGTTCAATTTCAAGGAGGACTGCATCGAGCCAGAGGGTATGCACGGCGGCTGGCAGACAAGCGGAACAGTCAAGGTCTGCCATCTTGCTTTTAACCTTTGGAACGGGTATGCAGAGGAAGGGCGGGAACGGTATTTCACGCCAGAGGAGTTGTTCTGCTGTGAGTTTGCTCCCTGCTTTATGGAGGGCATCAAGGTCAGATACCCCGAATATTGCTGGGAGCTTCCTGCTCCCAGAAAACAGACGGAAATTTCAAGATAAGAAAGGAAAAGCCTATGAAGAATTATAAATCTATTATCTGTGTTGCCGCCGCCGTGTGTCTGTTAGGTACGGCGGCTTTTTGCGGCTTCCGTATTTACCATCACTATGCACAGGTGGACGAACAGA
>JAFULX010000192.1 GCA_017483065.1 Clostridia bacterium
CCTGAAATACGGAAAACTGTTCGAAATAGAAGATAAAATCAGGACCTATATGGAGGTATTGTGATGAAAACACCAGAACAATTAAAAGGAACGATTCGCAGCATGGCAGCAAAGAAGAATCTACGGGCGCAAGAAGTGCTGCAAATGTTTCTGTTTGAACGGGTTTTGGAGCGTTTGGCTAACTCAAAATACAAAAAGAATTTTATTCTCAAGGGCGGGCTGCTGATATCCTCAATGATCGGTATCAGTCGGTCATTTTTTGCGGACAGTTCATACATGCTATCCTTTTCTGTTCTCTGCTCCTGCGTTTGCTCTCGTTTGATTTCTCCCTCCGTATCTTCTTGGCACAAGCAGGACAATACCTTGATGCACCAGAGCCCGGGACATATTCAACGCCGCACACCGTACAATTTTTAGCGGGCATTGCTGCCCACCGTTTTGTAGGTATGATATGTAATTCATCGACAAAGCCGATGAATTTATAGTAAATCTTGATTTCCTGCTTCACTGTTCCGTCTGCCATCTTCTCACGCTCCGAAACAAGTATCTTGTCTATGAGTGCGTTTATAACTGTTGCATCCAGTTCTTTTAAGCCTTGATAATTTCGGATAAGGGCGAGGAAGTCACGGATTCCCCGTGATTTCTCGTAGCTTTCATTAAGAGTTTCCGTCACCTCTTTCAGCCTTGCTTCAATTTCAAGCTGCTCTTTCTGGTATTTCCCCGACATCATCTCAAAATTCCGCTCGGTAATACGCTCCATGACCTTATCCTCGTAGAGAGAGGAAAACAGCCTGTCCAGTTCCGCAAGGCGTTTGTTCAGCTTCTTACGTTCTTTCTCTAATGCTTTCGCCCTGCTCTGGTCTGTTTCCGTGAGCCGCTTTTCTATGGCCCTGACCGCCTTTTCATCATTCACTGCCATATCCGCAAAACAGTTGATGTCGGCAAGAACGGCATTGAATAAATCCCTTGCTTCTATATTGTGGGCACTACACTCGCTTCTTCCGTTTCTTGCATAATTATTACATGAATACTGTACACAGTCGATAATCTCTGGGCGTTTCCTCCTGTGTACGTTCATTGCCCGCAGAGCACATCCGCAGTCCACACACTTGATAACGCCTGCAAAAATATTTACAAATCCTCCCTTGTTCTGTGGAAGCCTACGACTTGTAATAAGCTGTTGGACAATATCAAATTCCTCCTGCGTGACTATTCCCTCATGGGTATTGGGTATCACTTCCCATTCTTCGGGCAGCTTAGAGGGGCGTTTCTTGCTTTTCATATTGGCGGCAATCCGTTTGTAGCCTACAAGATTTCCCGCATATATCGGGCTTCTTAAAATGCTCCTCACGCTGTTCCCACTCCAAATATAGCGTTTGTCCTCGTTCCCCTCAAAATGACGTTCAAAGCCTGTTTCGCCACGCTCCGCCGCATAAGCGGCAGGGCGTAGGATATGCTGTTTATTAAGATGTCTGCAAATTTTGGCAACTCCATTCCCTTTTAATGCAAGGTCGAATATCTCTTTTACAACATGTGCCACTTTATCATCTATCAGCAGATGGTTGTGGTCGGCAGGGTCTTTGATATAGCCATAAGGGGCGGTAGTTCCCATGAATTTCCCCTGTTGAAACCTCGCCCGATATGCCGATTTTATCTTAACAGATATGTCAGCGGCATACATTTCGTTTAAAATGTTGCGGAAAGGCGTGATGTCCATAGCAGATTTATTCAAGGTATCTACGCCGTCATTGACCGCTATATACCTCACGTTATGCTCTGGGAAGAAAACTTCCAGATATAACCCACAATCAAGATAGTTTCTCCCCAGACGGGATAAATCTTTCGTAATCACGCAGTTTATCAGACCGCTTTCAATGTCTTTTATCATATTCTGGAAACTTGGTCTTTGGAAATTTGTACCAGAATAACCATCGTCCACATACGTTTTTGCTATGTGCCATCCCTGCTTTTTCACATAATCCGTGAGGATGGATTTCTGTGTCGCAATGCTCGCACTCTCGTTATCCGTACCATCGTCTTTAGATAAGCGGCAATAAATGCCGACTAAATAGATTTTCTTTTCTTCTTTGATTCCTGCCATACTGTAAAACCTCCGTATCTGTCCTATCTGTTTTCATGTCCCATTGCGTACATTCTAAGCGGACAGCCCCTCATTGTCGAAGGTGTCGCCCTCGGCAATCTTCTTCCGAATATCCTCGGAGATAATCGGGACAAACGCTTCTGTAACGGTCTGTGTGCCGACATATTCACGGCTGATTATCATCTGCACTGGTGCTTTTGGCACGATACGCTTTCTCTTTTTATCTGCTTTCTTATCCTCGCCCATACTTAAATCTTCCTTTCCAGACAGGGCAGGGAAGAGTTTGGAAATGTCCCCGCCCTGCCAATCAGATACCATTAATCCTCGCTGTTTAATTCTTTCTGTAATGCTTTAAGGAGTGCCGCCGCTTCATCAGCGTTCAGCGTGATTCCCTTGCCGCACTTTTCACGGTTCGGGGAAAAGCTGCGGATGTCATACTTCGGCTCTTTCCCATTCCATGAAATGAGATTGATTTCCTTTGTGTAGCCACTGTCGCCCGTAGACAATACTGCGATTTCCTTTACGATTTCATACTGGATTTCTCTCATTCTCCATACCTCAACTCTCTGTATTTACTTCCCGAAAAAAGAAGATTAGCGGCTGTCACGGTTGCGTTTCCTCTGCAACTCACGCTCCAAAAGTTTGATGATGGTTTCCTCCATCTGCTTCGGCGTTGTGTTCTTCGGAAAGTATTTTTTCAGCTTGCTTGTGTTGATTTTCAAGGTTTCTTTCTGGTTGCCCTTTTCCTCCGTCATAATCGCAAATATCGTATCCATGTCAAGCCGCCCGCTCTGGCTTAACTGTTTCATCCGCTGTGCCTGTGAGAGTGAGGGCGTTGCTTCTTCGCTCTCCATCGTGGCAAAGAGGTTTTCCTGCTCGTCTTTCTTCAAGAAGGACAGTTCCACCGCAGGCGTGAGGGCGATTTTCCCCTCGTCCACCATCTGCAAAATCGGCGGTATCAGTTCCGTCAGGCGGATAAAACGCTGCACGGTCATCCTGCCCACGCCGAAGCCCTGTGCCACCTTGTCGTCCGTCCGCAACTTCGTCACAACTTGTGACGAGGTTAAGTCTGTGCGGAAACCCTGCCGCTTCATGGCTTCGGATTTCATCTTGTAAGCAAACGCCCGCTCCGATGGCAGGATATTCTCACGCTGCAAATTGCTGTCTACAAGGGTGATGATGGCTCGGTCACGGTCTAAGGGCAGGACAAACGCAGGCACGGTATTTATCCCTGCAAGTTCAGAAGCACGGACACGCCGCTGTCCTGCAATCACTTCATAACCGTCCCCGTCCTCTTTCGGGCGTGTGATTATCGGCGTGACAATGCCAAATTCCTTGATGCTTTCCGCTAACTCTGACAGTGTTTCATCTTCTGCCACATGAAACGGATTGTCGGGGAACGGGTACAAGTCTTTGGTCTTTAACACCTTAAAATCCTGTTTCTTCATTCACATATCTACCTTTCTTTCGCTCTGCTTCTATGATTTTTCTGCAATTCTTCCAACACTTCGGGCGGTATTTTTGACAGCAGCCGCCCCATCTGCTCGTTGGTTCTCTGCAATTCAAATATCTTCTGATTCGCTTTCTGCACCTTTAGTTCCTGCTCGTACTTTTCATCACGCATACGCCCCGCATAGTCTGATTCCTGCCCAATTCTCTCTTTCAAACTGTCGATATACGCCTGCTGTTTCCCGATTTCCTTAGAGAATTTCTCCACGTCTGGCAGCCATGCAGAGAGTAAATCTAACGCTTTATCCCTTTTCTTCCCTGCGTTAAAGGCGTTGATGTCGGATAGGGCAGACACGATTTCTTCATACTGTTTATCAAGCCTGCCGCCTAATTTATAGAGCCATGTGGGGACGTGTTTCCGCTTGGTTTCCATTGAGGACTGCCCCCGTTCAAGCTGATTCCACCGTGAGGACATCCGCTCATGGTAGGCGGTCTGCCACTCGGATAATGATTTCTGGTTGCCTAAGATAGCTTTCGCTGACAGCTTATTGTCTGGCGTAATCGGCACAAAGCAGAGGTGCATATGGGGCGTTCTCTCGTCCATATGGACGACAGCGGAGAGGATATTCTGCTTTCCAACACGCTCCGAAATGAAGTCAAGAGCCGTCTGGAAATACGCTTTTTGTTCTTCGGGCGGTAACTGGTTCATAAATTCTGGTGAAGCTGTGATGAGCGTTTCCACCATCATCACGCTGTCTTTCCTTGTCCTGCACCCCGCTTCGGCTACCATGCGGTTAATCTCTTTCTTGTAGGTGTACTTTGGTGGTGCTATGAGATGGTAATTGTTTTTAGAGCGTTCCATATCTATATCTGGGTTGCTTTTGTAGGCTTCTTTCTTCCGCTCGTTGTGGCGTTCACAAGCCGCAACGCCGCCCGCTTTTCGTTTCTGGAAACGCAGGATTGCATAAGGCATAGGCGGATTCCTCCTTTCTTTCGGCGGGTGACCGTCCTTTGGGGTGACAGCGGTGACGGTGGTGACAGCAGTTTTGGGATACCCCCTGCCGACTGCCGCAACTGTCACCCTCACCCCCTGCATGACGGTCATGTCGATGATGACGGTGTTTTTGGGATACCCCCCTCGCAAGAGCCGTCACCGTCATGCCGCCATTCTTTTATCCGAAGCCGTAAGGCGTAGGATAGCAGGGCACAGCCCTGCCTTAAGGGAGTCCAGAGGGAACGTCTGGCACACGACTTTGCAGGGCAAAGTGTAGTGTGTTACACCCTGTAAACGCAGTCGGAAAAATCGGAATGATTTTTCTGACCGCAGGGGTGGTTTTACACGACCGAAAAGGGCGAGTAAATCTCACGCCTGCATTTTGCGTTTACGGGGTGTTCTCCCGTAGGGATGACAGCGGCAGGGTATCCTAAAATCACTGTCACCACCGTCACTGCTGTCACCCGCAGGGCAGAGCCGCCAGCTTTACATGGCTTTAAGCGTCAATGACAGTAACAGGGGGGTATCCTAATATCGCTGTCACCACCATCACCGCTGTCACCCGCCCTCCTTGCAAGGGCAATCCGCCTGCCGTCTTTCCTGCGGCTGTACTGGTAGCAGATACGGTTCTCGCTTAAAAATGTGGTGCGGTATTCATTCAGCCATTTCGTAATCACCGTGGGTATGGTTTCCGTTTCCCCCATAGCGGCTAACAGTTCCGTTGCCGTGCCTATCCATTCTTCCTTATCCCTCATAAAATCCACCAACCGAAAAAGGACATCTGGTATCGTTTCTTTCGCAAGCTGCTCCTGCGTTTTCCGCTCCACAAGCTCCCAACGGCAATCACGGAAACGCAGCGTGTATTCCTGATAAGGCGTGTCCCTGCCCGTCACATACAGCTTGGCGGTGTCAGACGCACGTTTCTCCTTTTCCAGAACAAAGGTAGCGTCCGCACTCCCCGTTAATCCTGTCGTCCCAGACACCTTGTTGAACACGTCGCTGTCATTCTGCTTTCGGATGTGGTGTACGACAATGACCGCCAGAGAGTGCCTGTCGGCAAAGTCTTTGATGAGGGAGATGTCCCCATAGTCGCTTGCATAGGCATTGTCTTTTGAAGCTGTACGGACTTTCTGCAAGGTATCAATGACAATGAGCCTGCTGTCTGGGTAATCTTTCAGATAATCTTCAAGCTGCACGATAAGACCGTCTGACAGCTTGCAGCTTGCCACGGCAAAGTGGAGCCGCCCGCTTGCTTCGTCCGTCAAACGAAATAACCTGTCCTGTATGCGGCAGAACGTGTCCTCAAGGCAGAGGTAAAGCACATCGCCCTCCATTGTCGGCATATCCCATAAAGGGATTCCCTGCGACACGCATAAGCATAGCTTCAGCATGAGCCAGCTTTTGCCTATCTTCTGTGAGCCGCAGAACAGCGATAAGCCTGTCGGGATAAGGCTGTCCACCACAAAGGATGGTTTCTCAAGCGGTTCATAAAGGAGCGTTTCGGCGTTGACTGTCTGTAACTTCTGCATGGCTTTCCTCCTTTCGGGCGGTGTCTTTGTTTTCGTTGCACATAGGCGTTGACCTCCTTAAAAATAGATTTACTCCCATGAAAAAATGAGAGTATGTAATGCCGCCAATCCCACACAAATAAAAAACAGATTTCTTTTTCGGGCGGTGTCGGTCACGGTTGGAGATATTTCTTCAATTTCCGCCTTTACTTTCTCCTTTGCAATCGCAACAGATTTCTGTATTGCCGAAGCGGTGCAATGCTCCATAGCGGCGATTTGGTAAAAATTGAACTCATACTCGTAGTAGAGCAGGAAACGCCGCCTTTGTATCTCTGGAAGGCTCCCAACCGCCTTATAGAGCGTTTCATTCCGTTCTTCCTCAACCATGCGTTCATCAAGGCTCTTAGGCACACGCAACGCCCGTCTGTAAAGGGTTTCGTCCCATACCTCGTTAAACTCCCTGTGCCGCTCGTCCCATTAGAAAAGATTCCTGTTCCTGCGCTCCATCTGCCGAAACTCCATAAAGAACTGTTCCGACACTTCCAACTCGTGGGATTTGCCCTGCCCGTCCTTAAAGCTGATAAAATACCTTGTGCCGCTTTCCGTGGATTCCTCCCGAAGCGTGTATGCCTTAACCCTGTATGCCATCCTGTTGTCCTCCTGCAAAAAATGAGTGAGGGGATTTCCATCCCTCACCCAGTAGCCCGCAGGATGGCAGGCTGTTTTAGAAGCTATAAAATTTTCCGCAGCTTCTTCCGCAGATGGTC
>JAFULX010000193.1 GCA_017483065.1 Clostridia bacterium
CAGCCCTTTACCGATTATCTGACGTCATCTGCACTCGGTCAGACTGTACGTGAGAAGGTGTCGGAGCAGGTTTTGGGTACTGCCGAGGAGGACATGGCAGCGATACAAGGCGAGGAGGACGGCGAAACCGCTGTTAAGGTCGGCGAAATGATGGGGCTTCCGACCTTTTTGATGGAATTTCTTGATGAAAAGCTCGCAAAACAGACCGAAGCCGTCGAAACAATGAAAAATGATGCACTCGTTGTCCTGACCGACACTGTCACTGAGGTGATACTGAAAATTGTGTCGATTATACTGCTCTTCCTTGCCGTAAGGCTCGGAGTGTTTCTGCTCCTTCGCTTGCTTGACCTCTTGTTCAAGCTCCCCGTTTTAAGCGGCGTGAACTCGTTTCTTGGAATGATAGTCGGTGCCCTGAACGGACTTCTTGCTGTGTATATACTGTGTGCGGTTCTGACACTTTTGGCACCTACCGAAAGTCTTTCGGTAATCGGTGACATTGTTGACAAAACGCTCATTGTAAAATATTTTTATAACAACAACCTCTTAATTGAGCTGTTTATTTAAGAAAGGATTGATTTTAATGTACTCTGATATCGTAAAAAAAGGCGTGGAAAGGTCGCCGCACCGTTCACTTTTCAAGGCGGCAGGCTATACCGATGAGGAGCTTACAAGACCTTTAATCGGCGTAGTAAGTGCGAAAAATGAGGTTATTCCAGGACACGTACATCTTGACAAAATTGCCGAGTCTGTAAAGGCTGGAATACGTATGGCAGGCGGTACGCCTGTTGAATTTCCCGCAATAGGCGTTTGTGACGGAATTGCTATGGGACACGTTGGTATGAAATATTCGCTTGCAAGCCGTGAGCTTATTGCCGATTCAGTTGAGTCGATGACAATTGCACACGGTTTTGACGCACTTGTTTTAATTCCGAACTGTGATAAAATCGTACCTGCTATGCTTATGGCGGCAGCTCGTCTTAATAAGCCTGCAATCGTCGTAAGCGGCGGTCCTATGCTGTCAATCAGCTATAAGGGCAAATACCGTGACCTTAATACAACCTTTGAGGCAATTGGTGCGTTTAAGGCAGGTAAAATTGACGAGGACGAGGTGCTTGCACTCGAAAATTCCGCTTGTCCTACCTGCGGCAGCTGCTCGGGTATGTTTACCGCAAACTCGATGAACTGTCTTTCCGAGGTACTCGGTATGGCACTTCCAGGTAACGGAACTGTACCTGCTGTTTATGCCGAAAGACTCCGTCTTGCCAAGGAAACGGGTATGAAGATAATGGAGCTTCTCGAAAAGGATATCAAGCCGAGAGATATTATGACCGCAGACGCTTTCTATAACGCACTCCGTGTCGATATGGCACTCGGCTGCTCTACAAATTCAATGCTTCATCTGCCTGCAATTGCAGCAGAGGCGAAGGTTGACGTTAATCTTGATATGGCGAACGAAATCAGCAGCGAAACTCCGAACCTCTGCCATCTTGCACCTGCAGGAGAGCATCATATTCAGGATTTGTATGCAGCAGGCGGCGTGCAGGCTGTTATGAACGAGCTTTCAAAGAAAAATCTGATAAAAACCGACCTCCTGACCGTAACAGGCAAGACTGTCGGCGAGAATATAAAGGGCAAGTCTGTGCTTGATTATGAGGTTATAAGACCTCTTGACAATCCGTATTCAAAGACGGGCGGTATTGCAGTTCTGAAAGGCAGTATGGGCGAGCTTGGTGTTGTAAAACGCAGTGCGGTAGCAAAGGAAATGCTTCAGCACAAAGGACCTGCCAAGGTGTTTGATAGCGAGGACGAGGCAATTACCGCAATTTATGCGGGTAAGATTGAAAAGGGCGATGTAGTTGTTATCAGATATGAAGGACCTAAGGGCGGACCAGGTATGAGAGAGATGCTTTCTCCGACCTCGGCAATCTGCGGTATGGGACTTGACAAGGACGTTGCACTTATAACAGACGGACGTTTTTCTGGTGCAACAAGAGGTGCGGCTATCGGTCACGTTTGCCCTGAGGCTGTTGACGGCGGCCCTATCGCTTTTGTCCGTGACGGCGATATGATTGAAATTGACATTGAAAACTGCGTGCTTAATCTTCTTGTTTCGGAGGAGGAGCTTGCAAAACGCCGTGAGGGCTGGACTCCTAATGAGCCAAAGATTAAAACGGGTTACTTAAACCGTTACAGAAAGCTTGTTTCTTCAGCAAAATACGGCGCTGTTATGACAGATAATTAAGGAGTGTGTGTATGGAGGAACGTTTGGAGTTAGAGCGAAAAACCAAGGAGGA
>JAFULX010000194.1 GCA_017483065.1 Clostridia bacterium
GTCCATATCTTGTCGGGGCAAAGAATAAGAGCAAGTCCCATAGCCGCGGTTTCAACCATACGTTGGTCAACCTCCCCTAGTTCGCCCCAATCTTCATCATTATCGGGATCGGTACCATTTATAATTCCCTCAAGATATGTTCTCTCAAATTCATCATCTTGTCCGCCTCCGCACCAAAATGGTGCAAGCCCCCATAATATACGAGCAAAGCCTTCCATAAGAGCAATACTATTGCCGTAAAAAACACCTGTTGCACCGCAGTTTATGCCTGCTTTGCCGGAAGTGTAACATTTTTTCACGGGCTGAACTATTTTTTTAAGACATTGTTGAAAATCTATTTTCGTGTTTAACATATTCCGCCTCCTGCCAAAAGTTCTTGTATAAGCCTTCAATTGCACCGGCTGATGTATCGTGAATACAGCCATTTTCGGCGCAACGGGATATTTTTTGTTAATATATATTGTGATTTTTATACATATATTAAATCATCAAAAAACTCTTCAGCCGATGGCACAAAATGCCCTTCTTTTCGTTCACAATTACAATAAATTGTTTCAATGTCGTACTTTGTAAACGGCTGTATCTTTACAACAATTTCCTTTTTCTCCAGCTTTGATACATCGATTATCCACGGAGTACCATCATAGTATCTGTCGCACAAAAGCTTGCCATCTCCATACACCGCTGCAAAATTACCCATCCAATTGATTCTGACATATTTTGCCGATTCAGAAGCTATAACTTGATATTCTTTCGTATCGTCTTTGATACCAAGATGCTCAAAGCATTTATATGGCTTTATATTTCCTTGAATAGCTTCAACTCTGACAGGCGTTCCTATGCTTATTTCATACGGTGCTTTCTCCCTTATCACAATATCTATTCCATCAATTGTCTGACGTTTATCAAGCGATATAACCTCTCCATTATCCTTGCATAAAACCGGCTCTATTCCTTCAATTTTTATAAATTCCAAAATGTTTCCATTCTTTTTATTCGGCATTGCAGTAATATATTTTGCTTTTAATTGACCATATTCAAAGTTAAACGGCATAACAAAATATACCCCCGGCAAAACAGCTTTTATCGGTATTTCAACGACATTCTCCGCTGTTGTTATATTAAAACGAACATCATCCTTTCTGCTTAATTGCTGAATACGATTATGATTATTCACAAACAGAAAACCGCTCTTGCCATCACTTCTTACTGAGCATCTGACAGAAGCTTTGTCCTCCGGATCGAATTTTGTTATATTGTCAGGAAGCAAAGCAGGCATCGGTGCAAGCATCTCTCCAAAATTATTACAAAACTCAAAAATTTCCTTTAGCAAAAAATAATGTCTGCTTACTTGGCAAACCTCACCCACCGGAGCCTGAAAATCATATGAGATAACAGGATAATCATTGGGATATCCTGACACCTTACTCTCTTGCATATATGTAGTTTTTCCTACAGGGTTATATCCGCCTTTGTACATAAATATTCCAAGCATCGCCGCACCGCTTCCAAGCGTACAAAGAGAGATAGCAGACATATCCTCAGGCAACACCAGCGGTCGTCTATGATATGTTGATTGAATGCCTCCGCCAACTTCACAAGTCAAATATGGCATATCATATGGGTTATTTTCGGCATATATAGATTTTTTTATATCGGTATTATCCATTATATCTGTTCCTATATCCACCTCGGAAAACGGCCCTTCAGAGAAAACATATGCGTTATTGCTTACATTATCCTCCATGCTGGCACTCCACCCTGCATCCGGATACATACCAAATGTCGGAATCAAATCATCATTAAGAACAACCTTTCCCCAACCAGTTGCAGTATATATCGGCACATTTATGCCCGCCTCAATTACTATTTTCTTAAGCTCTGACAAATAATCCGGAAATTTTCTAAGCTCGTTTTCTATCTGAATTCCAATTATGTTGCTATTGTCTTTAACTTCATATATTACCTTTTGTAAATAGCTCTTTACATAACTCATATACGGCTCAACAAGGCATCTCATACCTACTTCAAAGCCGCCCCACTCTCTGTCGCTATCCTTGTATGCTTCCTTACATTCCTCAACCAACCAGTCCGGAAACCCGCCGTTCCTGCACTCCCCATGAACCCAGGGTCCCGGTCTTAGGAATACGTACAATCCATATTCATCACATTTTTTTATAAACTTATTCAGATTGCAACTGCCGTCAAACGAAAACTGCCCCTTTATTTCCTCGTGGTGAATCCAAAATAGATACGTTGATACAATGCTTATTCCGCCATCCTTCATCAACTTTAATGTTTTGTCCCAATCTTCCTCCGGGACACGACTAAAATGACATTCTCCCATTGCTGGAAGCCACGGCTTTCCATCTTTCAAAAGACATTGATTAGAAACTTTTATATTTTTATCTCCAAACTGTTCCTTTATCTTGATTTCTTTATTGCATTTTCTAACATCAAAACAAATCTCGTGCATCATTTAACCTCCAATAAACAAAAATGTTAAGTTATTTTTTTACCAAATTGATTATATCAAAAAATGTTTTGCCGAGAAATCTACAATTTTACATATTCATATTCTTTTTTAATCAAACATCGTTTAAAACAAAACAAATTAACATCCTAATGCTCGGTCATTCTACTTTAGATATGACAAGAAAATATATTCACCCTGATATGCAGGAGAAAATCAAAGTAGGCAATACTGTGAGCGATTTAATGAGGAATGCGGCAAAAAATATCTAATTGGGGTAAAAGTGTGGTAAAAAACACAATGTATCAAAAAATCCAAATTAAACAAAAATAGAGAATGACTCAAAACCAAAAAAAGTGCCGAAGGCACTTAAATCGCAAAAGGTTAGTAGTGCAGGCTTGGTGTGGCGAGTGCGCTTGCAAGCGAGCAACCAAGCCAAACGAGACCTTTTGCGAAAAAGGAGCAGCGACGGAGCGAACAAAAAATACCCGCTCTATTGAGCGGGTATTTTGAACACAGCGGAGTCCGCTGCGACGTGGTGCCGGTGGTCGGGGTCGAACCGACACGGTATCGCTACCACGGGATTTTGAGTCCCGCGCGTCTGCCAATTCCACCACACCGGCATTTAAACTGCTTAACTATAATATCATATATCCCATACATTGTCAAGAATAATTTTTATTTTTTCTGCTAATTTCTTGACTAAGATTTCCTTTTGGTGTATAATTACCATATATTATGTATTATTTTTTCACTTTCAGGAAAAAATTGGAGGTATAACTATGAAAAACACTAAAACATCATCAATCTCAACACAAAAGCTCGTGCTTTCCGCTATAATGACAGCTCTCGTGGTCATCTTACAGTTTTTAAGTATGAATATGCGTTTTTCAATGTTTTCGATTACACTAACACTTGTACCTATCGTTCTCGGTGCTGCATTATGCGGTGTATCAGTAGGTGCATGGCTCGGATTTGTATTCGGTATTATTGTCCTTTTAACAGGCGATGCTAACGCATTTTTAGCAATAAATGTCCCCGGTACAATTATTACCGTACTTGTTAAGGGTACAATGAGTGGACTTTGTGCAGGTCTCGTGTATAAGCTTTTGTCGCAAAAAAATCGTTATCTCGGTGTTATGACCGCTGCCATAGTTTCTCCCATTGTTAATACGGGTATTTTCCTTGTCGGCTGCAGTGTTTTCTTTATGGATACCATCACCCAGTGGGCAAACGGTGGAAATGTAATTCAGTATATGTTGGTTGGCCTTGTAGGAATAAACTTTTTGATTGAACTTGCAATCAATGTGGTTCTCGGTCCTGTAATCGTAAGACTTCTTGATATCAGAAAGAAAAATTAAAGAAAGGAGCAGCTTATGATACTTGCTCTTGATGTTGGTAATACAAACATCGTATTCGGCTGTATAGATAATGGCGAAATTCTGTTTGAGGGTAGAATTTCCACCGACCGAGGCAGAACGGAGATGGAATATGCCGTTATATTAAAAAGTAGCCTTGACATTCAGAAGATTAACCCTTCCGATTTTGACGGTGCGATTATTTCGTCTGTTGTTCCGCCGATTGATGCAGCGTTGTCACGTGCAATCAAGCTCGTGTGTGGCTGCGAGCCGTATGTTATAAATGTAAAATCCAACCACGGACTTATAATCGATATTGACCGTCCCGAAACCTTGGGTAATGACCTCATAACGGGTGCGGTGGCGGCATTGGCAGAGTATAAGCCGCCGATAATTCTTTTCGACCTCGGCACTGCAACCACCATTTCGGTAATTGATAAAAACTCGCATTACGCAGGCGGTATTATTACAACAGGGTTGAAACTCTCACAGCAGGCACTTTCCGCAAATGCTTCACAACTACCCGGAATAAGCCTTGGTGCACCCGATACCGTTATTGGCAAGAATACCGAGCACGCTATGCGAAGCGGTCTTATAATTGGCTGTGCAGCTATGATGGACGGTATGATTGACAGAATAGAGGAAGAGCTTGGTGAAAAAGCTACCGTTGTCACCACAGGCGGCTTCGGTGCAGTTGTGACCGACCTTTGCAGACACAAGGCAATCTATGATAAGGACTTGCTTTTAAAGGGTCTTTGGATTATGTACAACAAACAGAAAAACTCATAAAAAATCTCAGGGCATTGCCCTGAGATTTTTTTATATCTGCTTTCGTACAATAGAGTATTCATCGCCCTGTCTGTAATACGGGCAGGAGCGTACTTTACCTGAGATAAAGCCTGCGTATTCGTCCTCATCAAGGTCTATGGCACAGGTCATACATTCGTACTCCTCGTCATAGATGTAATTGATACAAAATTCGCAGTTGCTTTTCATTTTTATCTCCTTTTATATTCATACCACTCTGCCGAAACAGTAGGTCACCCTTGTCGTGATAGAATTAAGCTTAAAACTCTGATTTTGAATGATAGAAGCGAACAGATTGTGCCTTGAAGCAGCGACGACGTATGTTTATACTTCAAGCTGCGTACAAGGTGCAAGATGCGAAGCTTATCTCATTCAAAATCACGGCTGCTTGCCGATGTATGCCAATATACCTCCGTCCACATAGAGCACGTGTCCGTTTACGAAATCGGATGCGTCGGATGCGAGGAATACGGCAGGACCCATCAAATCCTCGGGGTCTCCCCAACGAGCTGCGGGAGTCTTGGATATGATGAACTGGTCGAAGGGGTGACGTGAGCCGTCAGCCTGACGCTCACGAAGAGGTGCGGTCTGCGGTGTTGCAATGTAACCCGGTCCGATACCGTTACACTGAATATTATGTTCACCGTACTCTGAGCAGATGTTTCTTGTAAGCATCTTCAAGCCACCCTTAGCAGCAGCATATGCAGAAACGGTTTCACGTCCAAGCTCGGACATCATTGAGCAGATATTGATAATCTTGCCGTGTCCCTTTTTAATCATTGACGGGATAACTGCCTTTGCACAGATAAACGGAGCGTTGAGGTCAACGTCGATTACCTGTCTGAACTCCTCTGCTGTCATCTCGCACATAGGAATTCTCTTGATGATGCCTGCATTATTAACAAGAATATCGATTACACCGACCTCTTTCTCAATCTTTGCAACCATATCATTAACCATTGCCTCGTTTGTAACGTCGCAAACATAGCCCTTAGCATCAATGCCGTCAGCAGCGTATGAAGCCAAACCCTTGTCTACAAACTCCTGCTTGATGTCGCAGAATACGATTTTTGCACCTGCCTGTGCGTATGACTTTGCAATTGCATAGCCGATGCCGTAGGAAGCACCTGTAACAAGTGCAACCTTGCCTTCCAGACTGAATTTATTAAGAATGTTCATTGGTATCTCCTCTTTCTTTAAAATTATTTATACAAGCGGTGTGGGACGGTAAATCAAGTGCATAAAGTTGTCCTCGATATCACGGAACCAATAGGTCTTAAGTCCCTTATCGTTGACAGAAACGTCATGCACCTCGGTCACACGAGGCTCCGCCTTTAATACCTTGACCAGCTCGTCGAAGCTTTCAGATGATACTGCAAGTGCAATATGTCTGATGCCTGCTGTGGTTTCCTTATCCTCGCACCTTTCCTCGGTCGCCTTGATAATCTCTAACATATCTCCGTTTTCAAATGCAACAAAATATGTACCCTTTCCGTTATCGTAAACAACCTTACAGCCAAAGGTGTCAACATACCAATCGGCAAGAACTTTTGAATCCTTAGCAGCGATTGCGGTATGCTCCAATCCGTAAACCATTTCTATTCTCTCCCTTCGTTTTCGGATTTTGACTTATTATTCCAAAATAATTATAACACAGTATTTCTCAAATAGCAAGGATAATCAAAAATTTAACAATCATTTTCCCGCTAAAAATCCGCAAGACTCTGACATCTTGCGGATTTATTACCTAAATCAATATTTAGGACGTGCTTTATAGTGTGTATGCAAAAGCTCGTGCGAAACGTGTGAGCCGGGTTTTTCAAGGAACTCGTCGTATAGCTTCTTGACATCGGGGTTTTCGTGGCTCTTACGTATTGTAAGACGCTCGTCCTCAGTATAAAGAGCCTTTGCTCTTTCTGCCTTAACGTCGATATCCATATAAGTCTTAGCCGAGCAGATTGGCTGACCGCCGCCTGTTACACAGCCGCCAGGGCAAGCCATAATCTCGATAAACTCATAGTTTTTCTCTCCGCTTCTGATTGAGTCGAGAAGCTTTCTTGCGTTACCAAGACCGTGTGCAATCGCAACACGAACGTCCTTTCCGCCAAGAGTAACCGTTGCCTCCTTGATACCTTCTGTACCACGTACTGCCGCAAATTCAACCTTATCAAGCGGCTTCTTCTCAACAAGCTCGTAAAGTGTACGGAGTGCTGCCTCGGTAACACCGCCTGTTGTACCGAAGATTACGCCTGCACCCGTTGCTCTTTCAAACGGATTGTCAAACTCCTCATCAGGCAACTCACGGAACTTGATACCCGACTGTTTAATCATACGGGCAAGCTCTCTTGTAGTGATAACTGCGTCAACATCACGCAAGCCGTCACATTCCATTTCCTCTCTTGCGGACTCGAATTTCTTCGCAACACAGGGCATAACCGAAACGACAAACATCTTCTTCGGGTCGATACCCTCTTTCTTTGCGTAATAGCTCTTCAAAATCGCACCAAACATCTGATGCGGTGATTTACAGCTCGAAAGATTGTCCAGAAAATCGGGATAGTTATGCTCACAGAACTTAATCCAACCAGGTGAGCAGGAGGTAATAAGCGGAAGCTTGCCGCCGTTCTGCAAACGGTCTAAAAGCTCTGTTCCCTCCTCCATAATGGTGAGGTCTGCACCTGTGTCGGTGTCAAATGCCTTATCAAAGCCCATTCTCTTGAGTGCTGCCGCCATTTTGCCTGTAACAGGTGTACCGATGGGGTAGCCAAACTCCTCACCAAGTGCCGCTCTTACAGCAGGTGCGGTCTGCACAATTACATACTTATCCTCGTCCTCGATAGCGTCCCAAACGAGGTCTGTACCGTCCTTTTCACGAAGTGCACCGACAGGACAGGCTGCAATGCACTGACCGCAGTTTACGCAAGCGGTTTCAGCAAGCGGCTTATCAAACGCACAGCCAACCTTTGTTGCAAAGCCACGCTCCATTGTGTCGATAACACCGACGGTCTGCACGTCCTTACATACGCTTACACAACGGCGGCAAAGCACGCACTTATTGTTATCACGCACGATAGACGGCGACAAATCGTCAATCTCATATTCATTTCTTACGCCCTCGTAAGCAATCTCCTCAACACCAAGCTCATCACAAAGTGCCTGAAGCTCACAGTTCTGATTTCTTACGCAGGTCAGGCACTTTCTGTCGTGATTTGACAAAATCAGCTCCAGAGTTGCCTTTCTTGCTCTTTTAACACGAGCGGAGTGCGTCAAAACCTCAATACCCTCCGCAACAGGATAAACACAGGCAGCCTGCAATGCTCTTGCACCCTTTATCTCAACAACGCACATTCTGCACGAGCCTGTGTGAGATACGTCCTTCAAATAGCAAAGGGTAGGAATATCAATGCCTGCTTCTCTTGCAGCCTGAAGCACGGTATAACCCTCGGGCACAGACACGTCAATGCCGTTTATTTTCAAATTTACCATTTTCTCTGTCCTCCCTTTACCTTACTTCTTATAAATTGCACCAAACTTACAGCCGCTCATACAAGCGCCGCACTTGATACACTTATCTTGGGCGATGACGAACGGCGAACGAACCTCACCGCTGATAGCACCCACAGGACACTGTCTTGCACAAAGACTGCAGCCCTTACACTTTTCAGGGTCAATCATATACTTAGACAGAGCCTTACATACGCCTGCAGGACAGACCTTATCACGAACGTGTGCCTCATACTCGTCACGGAAATAACGGAGCGTTGACAGAACAGGGTTTGGTGCAGTCTGACCAAGACCGCAGAGCGAGGACTCTTTGATGCTGTAGCAAAGCTCCTCCATCTTATCAATATCCTCCATTGTACCCTTGCCCTCGGTAATCTTGGTAAGAAGCTCAAGAAGTCTTCTTGTACCGATACGGCAGGGTGTACACTTACCGCAGGACTCGTCAACGGTAAACTCAAGGAAGAACTTGGCGATATCAACCATACAGTTATCCTCGTCCATTACGATAAGTCCGCCCGAGCCCATCATTGAGCCGATAGCAATAAGCGAATCGTAGTCAATCGGAGTATCCATCAGATGTGCAGGGATACAGCCGCCTGAAGGACCACCTGTCTGTGCAGCCTTGAATTTCTTGCCGTTCGGAATACCGCCGCCGATTTCCTCTACAATCTCACGCAGCGTTGTACCCATCGGGATTTCAACAAGACCTGTATTGTTAATCTTACCGCCGAGAGCAAATACCTTTGTTCCCTTAGATTTTTCGGTACCCATTGAGCCAAACCAATCGGCACCGTTATTGATAATCTGCGGAATGTTCGCATAGGTTTCCACGTTATTGAGAATAGTCGGCTTCTCCCAAAGTCCCTTAACAGCAGGGAACGGAGGACGGGGACGAGGCTCTCCTCTCTTACCCTCGATTGAGGTCATAAGAGCTGTTTCCTCACCGCAGACGAATGCACCTGCACCAAGTCGGATTTCAAGGTCAAAATTGAAATCAGTACCGAAAATTCCTTTACCGAGCAAGCCGTATTCCTTTGCTTGGTCAATTGCAATCTGCAATCTCTTAACCGCAATCGGATATTCTGCACGGATATATACATAACCCTGATCTGCACCGATAGCATAGCCTGCAATAGCCATAGCCTCGATTACCGCATGGGGGTCGCCCTCGAGGATTGAACGGTCCATAAATGCACCTGGGTCGCCCTCGTCAGCGTTACAGCAAACGTATTTCTTCTCATTCTGCGACGCTGCCGCAAACTGCCATTTAAGACCTGTCGGGAAGCCGCCGCCGCCTCTGCCTCGAAGTCCCGATTTCTTGATTTCCTCAATAACATCTGTCGGAGAAAGCTCCGTAAGACATTTACCGAGTGCCTTATATCCGTCAAAGGCTATGTACTCATCAATATTTTCAGGGTCGATTACACCGCAGTTACGGAGTGCAATTCTCTTTTGCTTTTTATAGAAATCAACCTCGTTAAGGCTCTTAATCTTGTCCTCCTCAATTGTTTCCTTATAAAGCAGACGCTTTACAATACGTCCTTTGAGAAGATGCTCTTCAACGATTTCCTTGACGTCCTCAGCCTGAACTCTGCTGTAAAAACAGCCCTCGGGGTAAACAATCATAACAGGACCGAGTGCACAAAGACCGAAGCAACCAGTTTTAATAACCTTTATTTCCTTTTCAAGTCCGTTTGCAGCAAGCTGTGTTTCCATTTCCTTGATAATGGCTTCGCAGCCTGAGGAGGTACAGCCTGTACCGCCGCAGCAAAGGACGTGAGCTCTTACCATATCCATTTTGTCGCTGTCCTTTCTTTCAGATTTTATTATTCAGCCGCACCGATTGTATATTCGGTCACAACCTGCTTGTTTACTATATGCTCGGCAACTACTCTTGCCGCCTTTTCGGGTGTCATTTTGACATATGTAACCTTTTCCTCGTTCGGTGCGATTATCTCAACTATCGGCTCAAGACGACAGGCACCGATACAGCCCATCTGAGTTACCGTTACGTTTGAAAGATTACGCTTTGCAAGCTCCTCTACAAATGCACTCATTACGGGACGTGCACCAGCCGCAATTCCGCAGGTAGCCATTCCGACCACTACTCTTACTCCCTGCCCGTCCTCTTTTCGCATAATAATATTATTCAGGGTTCTGTTTCTGATTTCCTGCAATTCTGCAAGACTTTTCATTGTAAAATCATTCCTTTCCGTCGCAATTTTTTAAAAGCGAGCTTTCATTCTCCTTCAGGTATTCCAAAAGCCAGACCATAACCTCGTGCGTATTAAGCGGAACTCCGCCCAAAATCTCACGCATTTGTCTTGTGTCAAGGGTAAAGACCTTGGAATTTATCCTGTGAGTATAAAGAAAGTCGGTATTTTCGTTCATTACAATAAGCTGATGTATAGTTGATACAATATCTCCGAGCGGCTGGCGGTCGATGTGCGAATAGCCGAACATCGCTGTGACCGTTGTACCCTTTCCAAGCTCGGAAGAAAGCTCGACCCTTCCGCCTGTCAACTCTGCCGCAAGCTTTAAAAGAGGAATACCAAGTCCAACACAACGTGTTTTCCTTCCTGTTGTGAACGGGTCGGTGACCTTTCGGAGCGTTTCCTCACTCATTCCCCTGCCGTCGTCCTTTACGGTGACGGTAAGCTTGTCCTTTGCCGTATCCTCGGTAATTTCAACCTCAATCAGCTTTGCATCTGCCGCAACAGAGTTCTGCACAATATCCAATATGTGCAGTGACAGCTCCTCCATCAGTATTTGGCAAGAATTGCGCCGATTTCACCCTTCGTAAGACGTCCGTAAACATCGTCGTTAATGGTAACAACCGGTGCAAGACCGCACGCACCTACGCAGCGTGTTGCCTCAAGCGAGAACTTGCCGTCAGGCGTACATTCGCCAACGTCAATTTTCAGAATTTCCTTAATTTCCTCAAGAATATCACCCGAGCCTTTTACATAGCACGCTGTACCAAGACAGACACCGATGTGATATTTACCTTTGGGATTAATGGTAAACTGCGTATAGAAAGTAACAACACCATAAATTTCCGACATGGGGAC
>JAFULX010000016.1 GCA_017483065.1 Clostridia bacterium
ACCGAGTACATAGCATCGGTAAGTGCCGATGATGCTGCTTATAAGTGTGATGTTGCCGAAGGGTACAGGATTATTGCTGATGATAATATTGAATTCCTGATTAAGGAGGAAACGGAGCTTCCCGATGCAGGAGATAAAATTTGCGAAATTATCAAATGCGATGCTTTGATGTGTGACAAAGAGGTGCGTACAG
Organism: Clostridia bacterium; assembly: GCA_017483065.1. GTDB lineage: Bacteria > Bacillota > Clostridia > UBA1381 > UBA1381 > HGM11525. Next base: position 194 of record JAFULX010000016.1, read on the forward strand.
CAGGCACAAAGGTAATAGTCAAGGGTGCTGTTTCGGCGTGTGTTCTGTACTCGACAAGTGAGGGTAATATCGAAACCGCAAATGCAAGATTTCCGTTCACCGAGGTGTTTGAGGTTGGTGATGAGGTTGATGAGCAAATGCTTGATGTTACCTCAAATATCATAGAGAAGTCCTGCACTCTCGGCTCTGACCGAAGCATACGTTACGAATTTCTTGTAAGAATAGAGCTTTCGGCAAAGAAAAACGAGAGCTTTAGCTATATGTCGGACTGTTATTTCTACAGTGCCGAAACAGAAACCGAAAGTGAAGAAATGCACTTTGAATGTGTAAAAAAGCTACCTGATGCTGTTAAGAGTGTGCGTGAGATAATTATGTGCGGCGACCGTATGCCGAAAATAAGCTCGGTTTATAATGTTATTGCAAAGCCACAGATTATATCTACCGAAAGATTTGAAAACGGCTTGACGGTTAATGCAAGACTCGATGTTTCGGTATTGTATCTTTCGGATAACAAGGAAAATCCCGTTTGCTGCCGTAAGGCCGAAATTCCGATTTTGCACACCGTTGATGCGGAGAGTATGTCCGACGTAACGGTTATGGCGGAGTGTGAGCACATAAGCTATGCACTTACGGGAGGCGGCGATGTAGAAATAAGAGCGTCAGTTCTGATTTCAGGTGAGGAAAGAGCAGTTGTTAAAAGACAGATAATCACAGAAATTCAAAAAAGTGATACGGAGGGCAGTAACGAGATTGTGATATTCTTTGCCACGGGCGGTGAAAGTCTGTGGGATATTGCAAAGAAATACAAGGTTGATTCGGGATATATTGCAGAGCTTAACGGAATTGATGGAGAAGAAGTGATTGAAAAAGGAAGAAAACTGATTATTCCCGTATAATAGAAACTCCCCTCAGAATACCGTTCTGAGGGGAGTTTTTTGCTTGTTGGACTTAAACATCATAGTCAAGCTTGAATTTTTCGCCGCAGCCGTAATTTTCGTAAACATAGTCGATATCCTTATCGCCTCTGCCCGAAAGACACGCAAGAATTGAGCCTGATTTATGTTCCTTTGCGTATTTGATTGCATATGCTACTGCGTGCGAGCTTTCGATTGCGGGGATAATTCCCTCATAGCGTGAAAGCAGGAAGAATGCCTCCATTGCCTCCTCGTCGGTTACAGCATCATAATGCACTCTGCCCAAATCACGAAGATATGCGTGCTCAGGTCCGACTCCTGGATAATCAAGACCGCTTGCGATTGAATAAACAGGGAGCGGCTCGCCGTTTTCGTCCTGAAGAACATAGCTGTCAAAGCCGTGAATTCTGCCCTTTGTACCGAATTTCATTGTAGCTGCGTGGTCACCAGGATTTTCGCCTTTTCCGAGCGGCTCAACGCCGTAAATTTCAACGGGGTCTGCAAGAAAAGGAGTGAACATTCCAAGTGAGTTCGAGCCACCGCCTACACAGGCACAAACAGCGTCGGGCATAATTCCTGTCATTTCAAGAAACTGTTCACGAGCCTCAATACCTATTACCGACTGGAAATCTCTGACCATTTTGGGGAAGGGGTGAGGACCCAAGCAGGAGCCGATACAGTAGATTGCATTGTCATACTCGTTGAGATATGCCTCAAATGCAGCGTCGACAGCCTCTTTTAAGGTTTTCAGACCCTTTGTTACAGGGATTACATTTGCACCGAGCATCTTCATTCTGATTACGTTCGGGTGTTGCTTTGCAATATCAACCTCGCCCATATAAATATCACATTCAAGTCCGAAATATGCCGCAGCAGTTGCAAGTGCAACACCGTGCTGACCTGCACCCGTTTCAGCAATAACCTTTTTCTTGCCCATATACTTTGCAAGAAGTCCCTCGCCCATACAGTGATTAAGCTTGTGTGCACCCGTATGGTTTAAGTCCTCTCTCTTGAGGTAAATCTGGCAGTTGCCGAAAATCTTTGAAAGACGCTCGCAATGGTAAACGGGTGTCGGACGTCCCTGAAATTCCTTTCTTATTCGGCGAAGCTCGTTGATAAACTGTGCAGAATGGCAAATAGCCTCATATGCGTCATTTGCCTCACGGAAAGCGGGAACGAGCTTTTCCTCTATGTACGCACCGCCGTGCTCGCCGAAAAAGCCGTCTGCTGTGGGATTTTCCTTAAGATAATTTTCAAAGTCCTTATATTTATTCATTTATTGCTGTCACTCCCATAAATATCTTTACATTTAAGAATATCACAAAAAGCTAATATTGTCAATAATAAGAAATAACACCTATAACTATTTTTTGCGGATTTTGCATAGTGTTTTGTTAAAAATTATCACATTGCGTCAACCGCTTCAATTCCGAGTACGTCAAGATGCTTTGAAAGCACTGCTTTTGTCAGCTTGATAAGAGCAAGCCACGAGCTTTTTGTTGCCTCGTCCTGCTCGGTCAGAATATGGCTGTCGTGATAAAAGCGTGAGAATGCACCTGCAATGCGGTATGCACTATCGCAGATGTAATTAGGTGCTTTTTCAGCGTGTGCATAGCAGAACGCCTCACCCGAGAGTAGAATTGATAGTATCAGCTCACGCTCGGCATCGTTGTGAATACCCGAAAGTACGGTTTTTTCATCAGCTGTCTTTTTGAGGATTGAGTTAATTCTCGTAACGGTATAAAGAAGATACGTTCCAGTTTTACCCTCAAAGGAGAGGAATTTGTCCAAATCAAAGATATAATCCTTTGCACGGTGGTTAATCAAATCGCCGAATTTTACAGCTGCCATACCCACTCTTTTTGCGGTTTCCGCTCTGTTTTCGTCTGTTACAAATTCGCTTGCAGAAAGCTTTTCAGCTGCACCGTCGGTAACTGTCTTCAAAAGGTCGGAAAGACGCATAACACCGCCGTCACGGGTTTTGTACGGCTTACCGTCCGAACCGTTCATAGTACCGAAGCCGAGAAATTCAAGCTCGGTTTTTTCGGGAACAAGTCCTGCAAGCTTTGCACATCTGAATACCTGCTCGAAATGCAGGCCCTGACGCTTGTCAACCACGTACCAGATTTTGTCGGGAGCAAAATCACGCTCACGTTGGATAATGGTTGCAAGGTCGGTGGTTGCGTAAATGCTGGAATTATCTGACTTTTTAACAATAACGGGCGGCATAGGAGCCTTGTCGTCCTCACGGGCAACATCGACAACCATTGCACCGTCGCTCTCACGAAGAAGATTTTTTTCGGTCAGGCGTTCAATCAGCTCAGGAATATACTTATCTGCGTCCGATTCGCCGTACCAAAGCTCAAAATCAACGTTGAGCTTTTCGTAGTTTGATTTAAGGTCGGCAACCGATGCACGCATAATTTCCTTCCAAAGTGCGATATATCCCGCTCTGCCGTTTTGCAGTTCAAAGGTTGCTTCGTGAGCTGCCTTTGCAAAAGCCTCATCCTCCTTGCTCTTTTTTGATGCAAAGGGATAAACCTCATTCAGAAGGTCAACGTCCAATGCATCTACCGTTTCGGATTCTGTGTCAAAATCATCTGCAAAGCATCTCCAGTCAGGATTACGTACCGCAAGCTCTGCAATTACAAGTCCGATTTGCAGACCCCAGTCACCCATATGAATATCGCCGTAAACCTCGCTGCCGCACGCACGGGCAAGACGCTTTAAGGATTCGCCGATGATTGCGGAACGCAGATGTCCTATATGTAGCGGCTTTGCTACATTCGGACCGCCATAGTCGATAATGATTTTTTCGCCCTTGCCGATTTGGGGAACTCCGAGATGCTCGTCCGCTTCAAGACCAGCCAAAAGCTCAATCAGATAGCTGTCGTCAAGAGTAATATTGATAAAGCCAGGCTTTACTGCCTCGGCAATTTTTACGGCACTGTCCTCTGACAGAACGGAGCATACCTCCTCCGCTACCGCAAGTGGTGCTTTTTTTGCAAGCTTTGACGCCTTGAAGGAGCCGTTGCACTGGAACTGGCAAAGCTCGGGACGGTCAGATACGCTCACTGTACCCAATTCGGCATCGTAGCCGCATTTTTGGAATGCGGCGGATACTTTATCTGTAAGAATTTGTGTTATTCTTTCCATTGTTGAAAAATCCTTTCACATAATAAAATCACTGTTAATTTTACCACGAAGTACAGATTTTGCCAATCATAAGACGTGCGGTAGCAGAATATAAATATCAAAGAGGTGATGTTGGTGCATAACGGCAAGGATTTAAGACGTAAGACGGTAATAGATATAAATACTGCGGAAAGCCTCGGTACGGTGTGCGATATTGACGTTGACCTCGGCACAGGTCGGATAAATTCAATTATACTGCCGCCAAAGGAGATTTTTTCGGGTCTGTTTTCAAAAAACAGAGAGCGTGTAATACCGTGGCAGAGTGTCAAGGCAGTCGGCAGAGAATATATTCTTGTCGATTACAGCGAATTATCGGAATTGTTACCTTAATGTAATATTTGCGTTATTGAAAAATTAGATATAATAGTTTATAATTAAATTAATACAAGCTAATCTTATAATGAGAACAGATATGGCAACAATAATAAATTGGTGAAATTTAAGAAATTTTGCATTGTAAAAGCCATAAATTAAACCAAAGCCGAAAGGAGAATAATTATGAAATGTCCTTATTGCGGATTTGAGGAAAGTAAGGTAATCGACTCACGCCCGACCGAGGAGGGCAGTGCAATCAGACGCAGACGTGAATGTATGAAATGCCAGAAGCGTTTCACTACATACGAGAAGCTTGAAACAATATCTCTTGCTGTAATAAAGCAGGACAACTCCCGTCAGCCATATGACAGGGGTAAGGTTTTGAGAGGACTTATGCGTGCGTGCGAAAAACGTCCAATTTCCATTGCGATGATGGAAAAGATTTCGGACGATATCGAAAGTGAGCTTTATCAATCAATGGTAAAGGAAGTAACCTCCACCGAAATCGGCGAGAAGGTTATGGCACACTTAAAAGACCTTGACGAGGTCGCATATGTCCGCTTTGCCTCGGTGCATAAGCATTTTTCGGATATTGAAACCTTTATGGAGGCTATCAAGGAATTAAGACCTGATAAATAAGAACGGAGAATTTAATGGATAACAGAACAATTGCGGCAATCTCAACACCACAGGGAGTGGGCGGGATTGCCGTTATCCGCATAAGCGGAGAAAATTCAATTGCAATTGCAGACAGCATTTTTAAGGGAAAAACAAAGCTTTCGGACGCGCCCACACACACCGTACATTACGGAAAGATTATCAATAACGGTGAGGAGATAGACGAGGTGCTTGTAACGGTTATGAGAGCACCGAAAACCTTTACGAGGGAGGACGTTGTCGAAATCAGCACGCACGGCGGATATGTTGCGTCGAGGCGTGTTTTGAATACTCTTTTTGAAAAGGGTGCATATCCTGCAATGGCAGGCGAATTTACCAAAAGAGCCTTTATGAACGGCAGAATTGACCTGTCACAGGCAGAGGCTGTAATTGATATAATCAATGCAAAAACCGACCTTGCACAGAAAAATGCACTAACGCAGGCGGACGGACATCTGGCAAAACGTATAGAAGAAATAAGAAGCACACTCACCAATCTTGCAGCGGCAATGCAGGTTTCTATCGACTATCCCGACGAGGATTTGGAGGAGCTGACAGCGGAGGAGATTTCCGAACAGCTTGGCAAGGTATATTCGGAGCTGTCACGGCTTGCAGATACCGCACCGAGGGGGAGGGTGCTGAAAAATGGCATAAAAACGGCAATTATTGGCAGACCGAACGTTGGTAAAAGCTCACTTCTCAACTACCTTGCAATGGAGGAAAGAGCAATTGTGACCGATATTGCAGGTACTACCCGTGACGTGATTGAGGAGCTTGTCGATTTGGACGGAGTTCCGCTTAGACTTTTGGATACGGCAGGTATAAGAAGCACCGAGGACACCGTAGAGAAAATAGGCGTTGAGCGATCACTTAAATACATTGATGAGGCAGAGCTGATTTTGCTTGTTCTTGATGCAAAATCGGGACTTACCGAGGAGGACAGAGAGCTGCTTTCAAAAACACAGGGTAAAAACCGCATAGTTCTGGTGAATAAAACCGATGAATGCGAGGGCTTCTTTGTTGAAGATGCAATTATGATTTCCGCAAAGACAGGTGCGGGAATATCGGAAATGTCGGCAAAAATCAAGGAGTTGTACTCTCTTGAAAAAATTACGGCTGAGGAAATCACACTCACCAATGAACGCCAGCTTGCGGCTCTTTTGCGTGCAAAAGAAGCAGTTTTACGTGCAGTCGATGTGCTTGGTGGCGGTATGGAACAGGATTTTGCCGCACTTGATATTAACGAGGCACTTGCTGCTATCGGTGAAATAGACGGCAGGACGGTTACAGAGGATATTGTATCGGAGGTTTTCCATAATTTTTGCGTCGGTAAATGATTGCATAAATGTATAAAAACTGTCGGTTTTTGCATAAAAATGATTTTTTGCACAAAAAGGCTTGCATATTACGATAAAATTTGATATTATATGATAATGTAGAGAGGTATATGCAAGGAGGGATTTGTGTGGAGAGCGTTACAGCTTGGTTTGCGGAGGTCGGTGCGTGGGTATCCGACGGACTGTACTCCACATTCGTTATAGACGGCAGATGGGAATGGTTTCTGAGCGGACTTGGCAACACACTGCTCATTTCGCTGTTTTCGGTTTTGCTCGGAATGATACTCGGGCTTGTGACGGCACTTTTCAGATTGTCAGGCTCGAAATTTCTTAAAACTGTCGGAAGCATTTACGTTGATGTGATAAGAGGTACGCCGACTATGGTGCAGCTTCTTATTATATATTATGTAATTTTTGCACCGATTCCGATACCGAAAATGATTGTCGGTATAATTGCATTCGGAATTAACTCGGGTGCGTATATCGCCGAAATTGTCAGAGGCGGAATACTTTCGGTAAATAAGGGACAGACCGAGGCGGGTCGCTCTTTAGGACTTACGGGTGCACAAACGATGACCTTTATAATCATTCCGCAGGCGGTCAAAAATATTCTGCCAGCACTTGCGAATGAATTTATAGTACTGATTAAGGAAACGGCTGTTATCGGAATGGTTGACAATCTCGACCTTGTCGGTGCGGCAAAGAAGGTGCAAAGCCGTACCTACGATTATTTCTGGCCGCTGATTTCGATTGCCGTGATTTATTATGTGGTTATAAAATTCCTGTCCGTCCTTCTCAATCGCTTTGAGGCAAGCTTGAGAAAGTCGGATATAAGATAAATTTTTTTACAGAAAGGATTAGAATATGATTAAGGTAAATAATCTCCATAAGCATTTCGGAAAACTTGAGGTGCTTAGCGGAATTGACGAGCATATCAAAAAGGGTGAAAAGGTGGTTGTTATCGGACCGTCAGGCTCGGGTAAGAGTACCTTTCTTCGCTGCTTAAACCTTTTGGAAACACCTACCGACGGTGAAATTTTCATTGACGGAGAGTGTATTACCGAAAAGGGAGTTAACGTAAACAAAATCAGAGAAAAGATGGGTATGGTATTCCAGCAGTTCAATCTGTTTCCGCACCTGACAATTCTCGATAACATCACGCTTGCACCGATTAAGGTCAAGAAGATGGCAAAGCCTGATGCCGAAAAGCTTGCAATGGAGCTTCTGGAAAGAGTCGGTCTTGTTGACAAGGCTTCCGCATACCCCGCACAGCTTTCAGGCGGTCAGCAGCAGCGAATTGCAATTGCAAGAGCACTGGCTATGAATCCCGAAATTATGCTCTTTGACGAGCCTACATCAGCACTTGACCCCGAAATGGTAGGCGAGGTGCTTGCCGTTATGAAGGATTTGGCGGACGCAGGTATGACAATGGTTGTCGTAACTCACGAGATGGGCTTTGCGCGTGAGGTTGCGTCAAGAGTTCTGTTTATGGATCAGGGTGTGATTATGGAGCAGGGAACACCCGAGGAGCTGTTCGGCAATCCGCAGAATGAGCGTACCAAGTCATTCCTTAGTAAGGTGCTTTAATGTTTATAACGCCACGAGGCGATATAATAATATTTCTTTTATTAACAGGAGGAAAATAAAATGAAAAAGAGTATTTTGAAGATGGCAGCCCTGTCATTGGCTGCAGTACTTAGTGCAGGTCTTATTTCAGGCTGCGGCGAGGCTGACTCGGATAAGCTTGTTATGGGTACAAACGCAGCTTTCGAGCCGTTTGAGTTCACAACAACCGACGGTCTTGTAGGTGAGTTTGACGGTATCGACGTTGCAATTGCACTCGAAATTGCAGAGTCAATGGGCAAGGAGCTTGTTATCGAGGATATGGAATTTGACGGACTTCTTGCATCTGTTCAGACAGGTAAGATTGATATGGCTGTTGCAGGTATGACAATCAAAGAAGAGCGTCTTAAGAGCGTTGATTTCTCAATTCCTTACTACACAGCTACTCAGGTAATGGTCGTTGCTGCCGATAACGAGGATATCACAAAGGCAGAAGACCTCAAAAACGGTAAGAAGGTCGGCGTTGTACTCGGTTACACAGGCGATTCAATCGTAACAGATACGCTCGCTATTGACGAGGCTAACATTACTCGTGCAAACCGTGGCGTTGACGTTGTTCAGGACGTTAAGAACGGCAAGCTTGACGCAGTTGTAATTGACTCCTACACAGGTAAGGCTCTTGCAGAAAAGAACGGCTTGAAGGTTATTGAGGACGCTGAGGCTTTCGAGGCTGAAGAATATGCAATTGCAGTTGCAAAGGGTAATACTGAGCTTCTCGATGCAATCAATACTAAGCTTGAGGAAATGCTCACAAGCGGAAAGATTGCAGAAATTGCACAGAAGTATAACTAAGTCTGATTAAAAATGCACAGAACGTGCTAAGCTGTACTGCTTAGCACGTTCTGTGCATTTTGCTATTGCCCTCGCTTAGTCAAACAAGCTTACTTGGTCTGACTCGGGCAGGTCAATGTATCCTTCGCTGACAAGCATTTCTATGTTTGTTTTGGTAAGTCCCGTTCGCAGTCTTAAATCATCAAGTGTTTTAAATTCTCCGCTTTCCCTTGCCTCAACAATGCTCTTTGCAGCATTCTCCGCCATACCCGGAAGTGCCGAAAGCGGCGGACGTATTCCGTCACTATCGGGGAGGAAATTCACAGCGTCCGATTTGTAAATATCAATCGGGGCAAAATTTATTCCACGTGCATACATCTCAATGCAAATTTCCAAAATAGGGAGCAGGTTGTCGTCCTTGGGAGCAGCCGTGCCGTTTTTCTTGTTTTCGTAAATGGCTTCCATAGCTGATTTTGCAACGTCCGCACCCTTTGCCATAATAGTTGCGTCGAAATCGTCAGCACGTACCGAGAAATATGCAATGTAAAAGGCGGTCGGATAATGTACCTTGTAGTATGCAATTCTGAACGCCATTGTAACATATGCCACAGCGTGTGCTTTCGGGAACATATACTTGATTTTCTTACAGGATTCAATGTACCATTCGTCTACATTCGCCGCACGCATTGCCTCCTCGTCCTCGGGTTTTAAGCCCTTACCCTTACGCACTGCCTCCATTATTTTGAATGCGTGACCTGCTTCGACACCCTTAAAAATCAAATACAACATAATATCGTCACGGGTACAGATAGCCTCCTTCAGCGTGGTGTAGCCCTCTTTGATGTAATACTGTGCATTATTCAGCCACACATCAGTTCCGTGTGACAGTCCAGAAATTCGTACAAGCTCGGCAAAGGTGGTCGGCTTGGTATCAACAAGCATCTGACGGACAAACTTCGTACCGAACTCGGGGACACCGTAAGTTCCGACGGTAGAGCCGATGTCGCCTGTAATTTTGAGTGCGTCGCAGGAGGTAAAAAGGCTCATAGTTTCCTTGTCGTCGAGAGGAATTGTCTGCGGGTCAAGTCCTGTTAAGTCGTAGAGCATTTTGATTACCGTCGGGTCGTCGTGTCCAAGCTCGTCGAGCTTGAGAAGGTTTTGGTCGATGGAGTGGTAGTCAAAATGCGTTGTGATAATATCCGAGTTCGGGTCGTCGGCAGGGTGCTGAACGGGACAGAACTCGTGAATGTCATTCTTGAACGGCACAACAATTATACCGCCGGGGTGCTGACCTGTCGTTCTTTTCACACCGACACAGCCTGTCGCAAGACGCTTCATTTCTGCATTTCTTATCTGAATACCGTGCTCCTCGGCATATTTTTTCACATATCCGAATGCGGTTTTCTCGGCAACCGTACCGATTGTACCTGCTCTGAAAACGTAACCCTCACCGAAATAGGTTTCGGTGTACTTGTGTATAGTCGGCTGATAGTCACCCGAAAAGTTAAGGTCGATATCAGGCTCCTTGTCACCCTTAAAACCGAGGAAGGTTTCAAAGGGAATATCGTGACCGTCCTTGATATACTGCGTGCCGCAAACAGGGCAGTTCTTGTCCTCTAAGTCACAGCCGTGCAGACCTGTACCGACGGGCATAAATTCAGCATTCTTGCAATTGGGGCAGATATAATGCGGCGGCAGCGAGTTAACCTCGGTTATATCGGACAAAAACGCTACAAAGGAGGAGCCGACAGAGCCTCGTGAGCCGACCAGATATCCGTCACGGTTTGATTTACGCACCAGCTCCTGAGCAATCTTGTACATCACCGAGAAGCCGTAGGTTGTAATTGAATAAAGCTCCTTGTCAAGACGCTCTTTCACAACATCGGGAAGTGGGTCACCGTAAATTGACTTAGCCTTGTTGAAGGAATCGTTCACAATATCCTCCTCGGCACCGTCAATTTCAGGCGGACATTTTTCGGTCGGAATAGGGCGGACAGGCTCAATCATATCCGCAATAAGATTGGTGTTTTTGACAACAACCTCATAAGCCTTTTCCTCACCGAGATAATCAAATTCTGCAAGCATTTCCTCTGTTGTTCTGAAATAAAGCGGTGCCTGAAAATCTGCATCGGAAAAGCCCTTGTAGTGCATCAGAATTTTACGGAATTCCGCACCCTCGGGGTCAATAAAATGCACATCACAGGTAGCACAGACAGGTTTACCTAGCCTGTCGCCAAGCTCTACGATTTTGCGGTTAAAGTCACGCAAATCGTCGTCTGTGTTTACGTCGGGGAAATCCTCCGAGCGTTTCATATATTCGTTGTTGCCTATCGGCTGTATTTCAAGATAATCATAAAATTCCGCAAGCTTTTCGAGCTTTTCATCGCTCGCTCCGTCTGCAACCGCAGAAAACAGCTCACCCGCCTCGCACGCAGAGCCTACAATAATACCCTCACGCTTTTCCTCGATAAGGCTTCGGGGAATACGGGGTGTACGGTAAAAATATTTAAGCTGTGAGGCGGAAACCATTTCGTACAAATGACGTATTCCGACTAAATTTTTCGCCAAAAGTATGATATGATATGCTTTTGTCCTTTTTGCCGCATCACGCATATCAAAGTGCGTGTTAAGCTCGGATAGGTTAATAAGCTCACGGTTTCTCAATTCTTCCAGCATTTTAATAAATGCGTCTGCCGTAGCCTTGGCATCATTCACCGCACGGTGATGGTTTTCCAGAACAACCTTCAGGTGCTTGGTGAGATTATCAAGACGGTGGTTTTTTAACTCGGGATAAAGACATCTTGCGAGCATAAGCGTATCAAGAGTACAGAAATCGTACTCAAGACCGAGCTTTTCGGCATCGGCTTTTATAAAGCTTGTATCGAATGCGGCATTATGTGCAACAAGTACCGCACCCTTGCAGAAAGCAAGAAAATCGCCGAGAATTTCACTGATTTTCTCTGTGATTTGCTGTGAACCTTTAACGTAGCAAGCAGTACCAAGGCAAACAGAGATATCATATTCGCCCTTAGGTGAAAGTGAAAACTGTGCGTAGAAGGTTGCAACACCGTAAACTTTTTCAAGGGGTACGTCCATACCTTCTGCAATCATAATCTGTACTTCACGAGGAAGGTATCCGTAAATACCCTGTGCCTCCTGCATAACGTGCATAAGCTGGCTCTTATCAGATTTGCATTCTGCAATAACTGCATCAAGCTTTGCTTTCTGCTCAGGTGTACCTTTAAAAGGTATTGTGCTGATTTTCTTGAGCATTATTTTTCCTCCATTCAGAATATGTTAGTTTGCGGTAAAAACATATTTTACCACCTTACATACATTATGGATTATATCACAAATAACGCGTTGGTGTCCATAGAAAAAAACAACTTTTTCGACTTTTTTGATATTTTTTTAACATTTTCTGTATTGCACAAAAACAACGGTTATTTTTTTACATTTCTATTTTTTTAGAACGAAAAATTACCGTCCATTTTAATAGTATTTATATAAAAAACGTGATATAATTAAATGAACATATTCTCTTTTGGAGGACTTAACATGAAAATAAGTGAAATCAAAAACATTCTTGGCGCAGAGCTTATCTGCGGTGAGGAATTTCTTGAAAACGAAGTGTCTACTGCCTGTGGCAGTGATATGATGAGCGACGTTCTTGCTTACGTTAAAGAACAGGCTGTTCTTCTTTCTGG